>DAHVRS010000055.1 GCA_027322375.1 Brachybacterium sp.
GCTCCGCGACGATGCGGGAGCGCACGTCGCGCACGTCGGTGGCGCACTCGGCCATGTAGCCGCCGAGGCCCTCGAGCATGGTGGCGACCTGGTCGCCGGCCTCCCACACGGCCCGCTCCGGGGTCTTCCCGCCGGAAAGCACGAGGCCCTTAGCGGTCTGGGTGAGGGACGGGTCCGCAGCCATCTGCGCGGTGGCCTCGAGGATCTTCTTCCCGTCGCCGCTCGCGCGCTCTGCGAGGCGGGTGAGGGTCGCCTGGACCTCAGCGGCCGCGGCAGGGATGCGCTCCGCTTCAGCGGCGGCGTCCGCCCCCTCGGCGAGCTTGTCCCCCGCGGGCGGCTCCGCGACCGGCGGGGCCATCGTGCGGATGGTGCCGATCACCCGTCCCGGGCTCACTGCCACACCTGTGTACTGCGCCATCGTCGTCAACTCCTCGAACAGTCCGCTGGTCGTCGTGGCGTCATGGTACGCGGCGGCGCGCGCGGTGGCCTGGGCGGACGGCCCCTGCGCGGGCGGCTGTGGCCCACCTCGCGTCCGTGACCGGGGATGACACGGTCCTCGACCTCCGGGGCCCTTCGGAGGAGACTTCTTCGCACCTGATCCGACCCGAGGAGCCCGTATGAGCACCACCGCCCCCACCGTCCCCGCCGCGCTGCAGGAGTGGCGCGCCCGCCGCGAGGAGGCCCTCGCCGCGCCCCACGGCGTGCTCGCCCAGGTGGGTCTGCACTGGATCCTGGCCGACGGCGCCTCGCATCGCCCGGACGGGGTGCCCGGCACCTGGCGCCGCACCGCAGAGGGCCTCACGGTGACCTGGGAGAGCGAGGAGCTCACGCTGCTCACGGAGGATCCGGCCGCGGTCCAGGTGGAGCGCACCGGCGAGACCAGCACGGTGCGGGTGCTGCCGGGCGGCGATGTGCGCCTGGTGAGCTTCGGCGACGATGTGCAGGTGGATGTGATCCCGCGCGGGGACCGGATCGGGCTGCGAGTGCTGGATCCGCAGGCCCCGCGCCGCACCGGCTTCGAGGGCGTGCCCGTCTTCCCCTACGACCCGGACGCGGTGCTGCGCGGCACCTTCACCCCGCGGGCCGCGGAGGTGGAGGTCGGCTCGGTCCTGCCGTGGCTGACCTCGACCCTTCCCTCCCCCGGCGTGGTCACGCTGGACGTCGACGGGGAGGCGGTGGAGCTCGTGGTGACGGGCCGCTCCACCCTGATCGTCACCGATGAGACCTCCGGCGCCGAGAGCGCGGACTGGCGCCAGGTGGAGGCACGGATCGACGGGGAGTCCGTGGAGGTGGACCTCAATCGGGCCCTGAACTTCCCCTCAGCGTTCAGCGTCTGGGCCACCTGCCCGCGCCCGCCGGCAGGGAACCATCTGCCGCTCGCCGTGCGCGCCGGGGAGCGGCGCGTGGAGCCCACGGCGCGCTGAGCAGGCCATCGGCGGAGGGTGCGGGATTCGAACCCGCGGTACAGGGTCACTGCACAATGGTTTTCAAGACCATCTCATTCGGCCGCTCTGACAACCCTCCTCGTGCCCGGAGGCACCCCCGGGAGTCTAGCGCCGCGCTCAGGCCGCGCCGGACTCGACCGCGAACTGGTCAGCGAACGTCACGGTGTCCTCGAGGCTGATCTCCGAGGGGATCGCGGTCACGGTGATCACGCCGTCCTCGGTGCGCAGGTAGCAGACGATCGAGGTGCCCGCCTCGTTCGTCCCGCAGCTGCCGGTCCCGGCGGGCGTGTTGTCCGTCGCGATCTCCTCGACCAGGGTCTCGTAGTCAGTGGAGAGCACCGTGGAGTCCACGCCGATGAGGATGCTCTCCTCGGCATGGGAGTACATGTGGGCGGGGCCGCTGCCGTCCTGCAGCGAGAACTCGCCGACCTGCTGCGGCGGGTCCGTCACCGCCCCGGCGGGGATCACGGCGTCCTCGGCGAGGGTCTCGGCGTCGGCCGACGGCTCCTCTGCGGGCTCCTCCGCGTACTCGTCGGTGCCCCCGTCGGAGGGTTCCGGAGAGTCTGCGACGGGCGCGGGCTCCGGCGCGGGAGCGTCCTCGCTCGCGCTCGTGCACGCCGCGAGCGGCACAGCCGTCAGGGCGAGGGCGGACAGGAGCAGCGCGGTCTTGCGCATAGGGATGGTCAACCTCCATCAGGTGAGAACCGTCGCCAGCACCATACGCCGCTCACCAGGACACCTGCCCGTCGTCTCGGTAGGAGGGACCCCCGGGTCGATACGCTGAGCTCCCCGACCGGCGAGAGACCCGAGGAGCTCCGATGCGCGCGATCCTGATCGAGTCCGAAGGCGCTGCCCCGCGCCTGGTGGAGGACGCCGAGGAGTCCCTGCTGGACGGCGCGGTCGCGCTCGACGTCCAGTGCTCCTCCCTGAACTACAAGGACGCGATGGCGCTGGCCGGGCGCGGCATCGTCCGCACCTACCCGCTGATCCCGGGCATCGACCTGGTCGGCACGGTGACCGACTCCGCCGATGCTGCGTTCTCCCCCGGCGATCAGGTGGTCCTCACCGGCGACGGGATCGGCGAACTGCGCCACGGCGGCCTCGCGACCCGCGCCCGCGTCCGCCCCGACGCGCTCGTGCACCTACCCGCCTCCCTCACCGCTCAGCGCGCCGCCGCGATCGGCACCGCCGGGTTCACCGCGATGCTCGCCGTGCTGCGCCTCGAGGACGCCGGCCTCACTCCGGCCGACGGGGATGTGCTGGTCACGGGCGCTTCGGGCGGCGCCGGCGCGATCTCGATCGCCCTGCTCGCCGGGCGCGGCCACCGCGTGATCGCCTCGACCGGCCGTGCGGAGGAGAACGGAGACTTCCTGCGCTCCCTCGGCGCGGCGGAGCTGCTGGACCGGCGCGAGCTCTCCGAGGAGGTGGGCCGTCCCCTGCAGCATCAGCGCTTCGCCGCCGCGGTCGACGGAGTCGGTGGAACCACGCTCGCGAACACCCTCGCGCAGACGGTGCACGGCGGGACGGTCGCCGCCTTCGGCCTCGCCCAGAGCCCGGACCTGCCTGCGACGGTGATGCCGTTCATCCTGCGCGGCGTCACCCTCGCCGGGATCACCTCCGTGATCTGCCCGCGCCCACTGCGCGAGCGCGCCTGGGCGGCGCTCGCGCAGGAGCTCGATCCCGCACTGCTCGACTCGCTCACCACCACCATCGGCCTCGCCGAGGCGCTCCCCCTCGCCGAGCAGATCCTCGCCGGGCGCGTACGTGGCCGGACCGTCGTCGAGGTGGGACGATGACCCACATGCGCGCGATCACTGTGACCGAGGCAGGCGAGCTGCAGCTCGCCGAGCTGCCCGAACCTGTCCCCGGCCCCGGCGAGGTGCTCGTCGACGTGGTCGCCGCGGGCGTGAACCGCGCCGATCTCGCGCAGGCCGCTGGCCAGTACCCGCCGCCGCCCGGCGCCTCGCCCCTGCTGGGCCTGGAGGTCTCCGGACGCCGGCGCGACACGGGCGAGGAGGTCGTGGCCCTGCTCGCGGGCGGTGGCTACGCGGAGGTCGTCGCCGTGCCGGAGGCGCAGCTGCTGCCCGCCCCCGAAGGTCTCTCCCTCGTGGAGGCCGCGGGCGTGGTCGAGACCGCGGCGACGGTCGTGTCGAACCTGATCCTCGAGGCGGGGATGCGGGAGGGCGAGACCATCCTGATCCACGGCGGCACCGGCGGGATCGGCACCATGGCGATCCAGGTCGCGACGCACATGGAGGCGCGTGTGCTCACCACCGTCGGCTCCGATGAGGCGCTGCCGGTCGTCGCCCGACTCGGCGCGGCCCATGCCTGGAACCGGCGCATCGTCGACCTGCCCGCCGCGGTGCGGGAGGTGGGCGGCGCGGACGTGATCCTCGACGTGATCGGCGGCTCCGCCCTCGCGGACAATGTCGCGATGCTCAACGAGGGCGGGCGCCTCGCGATCATCGGCACACTCGGCGGAGCGCGCGGCGAGTTGCCGATCGGGCAGCTCATGGGCAAGCGGGCCCGGGTCATCGGGTCGACGCTGCGTTCCCGTCCGGTGGACAACAAAGCAGCGATCCTCGAGGCGACCCGCTATATCGTCTGGCCGATGCTCGCCTCCGGGGAGCTGCAGGTCCCGGTCCACGAGCGGCTCCCGCTGGCCGAGGCCGCCCGCGCCCACGCGATCCTGCGCGAGGGCGGTCACCTCGGCAAGGTGATCCTCGAGGTCGAGGCTCGCACCGACAGCGCCCGGCGGGGCCGCCGGCGCCGCTGAGCTCAGCTCAGGTGCGCAGCCCTTCCAGCACGAGCACGGTCCCGTCCTCGTAGATCGAGGCGGTGACCACGTCCGCGACGTCCTTCACGCCCTGCGGCGCCTGCCCCATCGCAACACCCACCCCGGCCCAGCCGAGCATCTCGATGTCGTTGAAGCCATCGCCGACTGCGACCGTCGCCTCCGGCTCGATGCCGAGCGTCTCGCGGACCGCCTCGAGGGCGCTACCTTCGAGATGCCGGGCGCGGCCATGTCCAGCCAGGCCGTCCAGCCGATCGAGTACTCGACGCCGTGCACGCCGGAGTCGGCGATGACCTTCGAGAACTCCTGCGGGGACAGGTCCGGGACGTGCACCACCACGCGCACTGCTTCAAGATCCAGGAGGTCATCGAGATCGCTATCGATCGCCTCGACCCCGAAGCTCGCGTCCTGGAAGCCCTGGGTCGCACGGAAGGCGCCGTCGGCCATCTCGACCGCGTAGTGGGCATCCGGGGCGACATCGCGCAGGGTGCGCAGCGCGTGCCCGGGGCGGAACACGCGGGTGTCGATGATGCGGTGGCCCCCGTCGGCCTCCGGATCCATCTGGACGGTGACCGCGCCGTTGGAGCACACGGCGTAGCCGCGCGTGATCCCGGCCGCCTCGACGACAGGGAGGGTCGCGCCGAGGGAGCGGCCGGTCGCGATGACGACGGTGTGCTCGGCGGCGGCAGCTCGCAGCGCCTCCTGCATCGGCGCGGACATGCGGCCGTCATGGTCGACGAGCGTCCCGTCGACGTCGAGGCCGATCAGCAGGCTCTTCCCGCGCAGGCCCGTGAGATGCTCGGCGAGCGCGTCACGGGTGGGGGCGAGGTCGGCGGGGGCGGTGTAGGTGCTCATACCGGGCATGGTGGCATCTCCGGACGACCCCCGGGTGAACCGACGGTGACGGAGCGCGTCGCGGAGACGGCGGAAGGGTGCGAGGGCCCGCATCTCAGGCAGCGCCGCCCACGACCTCGAAGACCTCGCGTCCGCCGAGGTAGGGGCGCAGCCCCTCCGGGACCACGACGGAGCCGTCGGGGAGCTGGTGGTTCTCGAGGATCGCGGCGAGGAAGCGGGTGGTGCCGAGGGTGCCGTTGAGGGTCGCGACGGGGCGCAGCCCGTCCTCGGTGCGCTCGCGGATGTTCAGCCGGCGCGCCTGGAACTGGGTGGTGTTCGAGGTGGAGGGGAGCTCGCGGTAGGTGTTCTGGCTGGGCATCCACGCCTCGCAGTCGAACTTGCGCGCGGCGGAGGTGCCGAGGTCACCGGCGGCGGTGTCGATGATGCGGTAGGGCACGTCGATGCGCGCCATCATCTCCCGCTCCCAGTCCAGCAGCCGCTCGTGCTCCTCGTAGGAGTCCTCGATGCTGCAGTAGGAGAACATCTCGACCTTGTGGAACTGGTGCACGCGGATGATGCCGCGGGTGTCCTTGCCGTAGCTGCCGGCCTCGCGCCGGTAGCAGGCGCTCCAGCCGGCGTAGCGGATCGGGCCATCCGACAGGTCGAGGATCTCGTCCTTGTGGTAACCGGCCAGCGCCACCTCGCTCGTGCCCACCAGGTAGAGGTCATCGCCCTTGTCGAGGTGGTAGACCTCGTCGGCGTGCTCGCCGAGGAAGCCGGTGCCCTCCATCGCCTCGGGCAGCACGAGGGTGGGGGTGATCATCGGAGTGAAGCCGGCCTTGGTGGCCTGGTCGATCGCGGAGTTCAGGATCGCGAGCTCGAGCTGCGCGCCCACGCCGCGCAGGAAGTAGAAGCGGGCGCCGGAGACCTTCGCACCACGGGCCATATCGATCGCCTTCAGGCCCTCGGCGATCTCGAGGTGGTCCTTGACCTCGACGTCGAAGGTGGGGATCTCGCCGACGGTCTCGCGGACCACGAAGTCCTCCTCGAGGCCCTCGGGGGCGCCCTCGGCGACGTTCGGGATCTCGCGCAGCGCCGCGTCACGGGTGGCGAGCGCCTCGCTGGCCTCGGCCTCGAGCCGCTTCACATCGGCCGCGAGCTGCTTCACCTCGGCCAGCAGCGCCTGCTTCTCCTCGCCCTTGGCCTGCGCGACCTTCTTGCCGAAGGACTTCTGCTCGGCGCGCGCGGACTCGAAGGCCGCAGTCTTCTCGCGCCACAGGACGTCGGCCTCGAGGACCGCGTCGACGGTGGCGGGGTCGCGCCGCCGTGCCCGCTGGGCGTCACGGACGGTCTCAGGGTTCTCGCGCAGCTGCCGCCGATCGATCATTGCTCCAGGGTTCCCGGGCCCCGCCCCGCAGATATCCTGCGGTCATGGACCTCACCCTGCTCATCCTCAGCATCGTCTCGGTGGTCACCACCGTGGTGGCGATCGTCCTGCTCGTAGTGGTCCTGGGCCGGCTCGGCCGCCACCGCCAGGAGCTCGCCGTCCTGCGCGAGGACGCGGAGCGCCGTGCGAGCACAGAAGGCCGGGCCCACGACGGGGCAGACGAGGCCGACGGGGCTGCCAGCCCCGGTTCGGACACCACCGAGCCGGCCGACGACCGGCTGCGCCGGGTCGCCGTGGTGCTGAACCCCTCGAAGTTCGACTCGACCGCGGAGTTCCGCCGACGGGTCTCCGAAGTGGTCACCCGCGTGGAGGGCGCCGAGACCGTGTTCTACGAGACGACGATCGACGATCCTGGCCGCGGCCAGGCCGAGCGGGCCGTCGCCGAGGGCGCGGACCTCATCATGGCGGCGGGCGGGGACGGGACGGTGCGGCAGGTGGCCGCAGCCCTCGCGGGCACCGGCAAGCGGATGGGGATCATCCCCGCCGGGACCGGGAACCTGCTGGCCCGCAATGTGGACCTGCCGATCGAGGACGCGGCGCGGGCGATGACCGTCGCGCTGACCGGGCACGACCATCTGGTGGATGTGGGCTGGCTGCGCGCCGGCGACTCCGCGGCCGCGGCACGTGCCGCGCAGAAGCAGATCTTCCTGGTGATCGCCGGGTTCGGCGCGGATGCGGAGATGATCGGGCACACCGATCCGACGATGAAGAAGCGGATCGGGTGGATCGCCTACGTCTTCGGCGGGGCGCGCACCGTCCTGGGCCGCCGCTCCGTGGAGGTCACCGTGACGCTCCCGGACGACTCCGTCCACACCCACAAGGCCCGCACCGTGCTGCTGGGGAACGTGGGCCGGCTCCCCGGCGGGTTCGTGCTCATGCCCGATGCGACGATCGACAACGGCCTGCTCGAGGTGGTCGTCGCGGGCTGGCGCGGCGCGGCCGGGTTCAGCCAGGTCGCCGCGCAGCTGGTGAATCCGCGTCTGGTCCCGAAGGTGGGGGCGCGGCTGTCCACGATGGAGCGCTATCTGACTCGCGGCATCCTCGTCGCGACCGCGAAGCCGCAGCCGGTCCAGCTCGATGGGGACACGGACGTCGAGGCGACCCATCTCATCGCGAGCGTGGAGCCGGGCGTGCTGCGCCTGCGCGTCCCGGAGAGCGCGGCGCCGGCGCGGAAGTGATGGCGCCGCAGTGAGGGTCAGTCGCGCAGCTTGCCGCTGCGGGCCAGCTCCGGGTCGGTGCACGCGGCGAGGTTGAAGCAGCAGGGACGGCGCGAGCCGTTGCGGAGCTTGTCGATCGACACCTCGACGCGGCGGGCGCGGGTGTCCTCATTGCGGGTCGAGCCGATCCAGCGCACCCATTCCCAGCGCGCCATCGGGGTCAGGGACGGCCACGTCTCGGCAAGATCGTCCGCCTCCTCGAGGGCGTCCGCGAGGTCGGCGGGGACCTCCGGCTCGGGCCAGTCGCTGCTGGTGGTGAGGGTGAAGGAGATCGTCTGCCCCTCGCGTGCATCGAGGGCCGCGGCGAGCTCCTCATCGAGATCGAGCCAGTGGCCCATGCGGCCGTCGGGCTCGATGACGAGCTCGACCTCGTGCCCGTCGAGCACGGCGGTCGCGGCGACCTGACCGCGCGAGGGCAGAGCGGTGCTCGCTTCCTCGGGCAGGGGCAGGATCAGCCGCTCGTCGATCGCGCGGACGACGGCGCTGCCGGTGACGGTGACGGGGTTCTTCGAAGCCATGGGGTCTCGCTCCTCCGGGTCTCAGATCTCAGCAGTGGGGTCC
>DAHVRS010000094.1 GCA_027322375.1 Brachybacterium sp.
GGGCTCGCTCGACGGATTCCAGGTGCAGCACCATGCCCGGGTAGTGGGCGCGCAGGCGGTCCAGGTCGCCGTAGGCGTGCCACAGCGCTTCCGCGACCCACACGGAGGCGTCGCCCCAGATCGCGGTGGGGGTGCCCCAGCCCTCGGGCTTCGCGGCCATCGACTCCATGCCGTCGCCGCGCTTGAGGTTGTCCGGCACCACGAAGGGCACGATCCCCAGCGGGTTCAGCTCCGCCTCCGCGCGCAGGTCCAGCAGCCAGGTGTGGAGGAAATCGTCCACGTCGAACTGGTAGGCGGCGGTCGCGGCGTAGGCGGCGATGTCACCGGTCCAGCCCAGGCGCTCATCGCGCTGCGGGCAGTCGGTGGGGACGGCGAGGAAGTTGCCGCGCTGGGACCAGATCGAGTTCTGGATCAGCTGGTTCACACCCTCGTGGGAGCTCTCGAACCAGCCGGTGCGGCGCAGGTCGGAGCCGACCACGACGGCCTCGATGTCGTCGGCCGTGAGCTCGCCCGGCCAGCCGGTGACCTCCGCGTAGCGGAAGCCGTGGAAGGTGAAGGTGGGCTCGAAGGTCTCGCCATCGGGGTCGCCCGCGAGGATGAGCGAATCGGTCGCCTTCGCGGTGCGCAGCGGGCGGGTGCCGAGCTCCGCGTGCTCGAGCACCTCCGCGTGGCGCAGGGTGATCTCGGTGCCCTCCGGGCCCGTGACCGTGAAGCGCAGCCAGCCCACGAGGTTCTGCCCGAAGTCCACCAGTATCTTCCCCGACGGGGAGGTCCAGATCCTCTCGGGCCGACGGGACTCGTGGCGCGTGATGAGCGGGGAGGTCTGCGGGACGAGAGTCGCGCGGTCGATCTCCGCGACCTGCACCGGAACCGGCTCTCCGGCCTCGAGCCGGCGGTCCTCGTGCTGGCCGTCGTAGATCGTCGCGAAGGTGATGGCGGAGGCGGTCGCCGTCCACGACTCGTCGGTCACGATGGTCTGCGTGGAGCCGTCCTCGAAGGTGATCTCCAGCGCCGCGAGGAAGGCGTTGTCGGTGCCGTAGTTCGTCTTCGGCTGCCCGAAGCCGAAGTCGCCGTTCCACCAGCCGCGACCCAGCAGTGCCGTCAGTGCCACCTCGTCGCCGCCCCCGCGGACCTGCGCGGTGACGTCGATGTCCTGCACCTGCAGGCGTGACTCGTAGGTGGACCAGCCCGGGTTCAGCACGGACTCATCCGCTGGCAGCCCGTTGATCTGCGCCTCGTAGATGCCGTGCGCGGTCGCGGTGAGGTGGGCGGAGGCGACCTGGGCGGCCGGTCGGTTCAGAGGTGCGGTGCGGGAGAGGAGCGGGGCGCGGCCGTCGAGGTCCGGGGCGGAGATCGCGGTCGCGTCGGTGAGAGCAGGGAAGCCGGTGGAGGTCATCGTTGTCCTTGGGTCATCGGATGCGGAGAGGCGGAGCAGGACTGCTGCGCGGGTGGCGCGCTGGCTCGTCATTCTCACGCGGCCAGCAGATTCGACATGAAACGACTCAAGCGCGTTCAAGTATCCCCGGCCTGCTCGCCGCGCGCCAGGGGGAGAGGCCCGCAAATCTGCTTGCGGAAAGCGGTTTGCTCGTTTCAAGTTTGGGCCTACGCTGTCGCTCATTGTCCGTGAGGCCGGTTTCTCCGTCGGTGTACCCACGCAGTTGAGGTGCCGACGAACTCTCCGCATCGCGGGCCATGACCTCCCCTCGAGCGAAGGAGCTCCTATGTCCGCCCTCCCTCTCCGCCCTGCGCGCCGCACCGTCCTCGGTGCCACTGCCGCCTCGCTGTCTCTGCTGGGTCTTGCCGCCTGCGGCCCGAACGCCGCCAAGAGCGGAGGCGGGGGAGGCGGTGGCGACGCGAGCGGCTCGCTGCGCTTCGCCTGGTGGGGCAACGCGAAGCGTGATGAGCTGACCAATGCCGCGCTCGAGGCGTACAAGGAGGTCGCGCCCGAGGTGACGATCTCCGCGGAGCCCGGCGACTGGGGCGGGTACTGGGACAAGCTCGCCACCCAGGTCGCCGGCGGCGACGCCCCGGACGTGCTGCAGATGGACGAGGGGTACCTCGCCGAGTACTCGACCCGCGGCATCCTCGCCGACCTCGACGACACCGCGATCAACACCTCCTCCTTCGATCCCGCCGCGCTCGAGGCCGGCCGGTACGACGGCGGGCTGTACGCGCTGAACGCCGGGATCAACGCGCCCGTGCTGCTGGCGAACCCCGCCGTGTTCGAGGAGGCGGGTGTGGACCTGCCCGACGACACCACCTGGACCTGGGACGACCTCGTGGAGATCGCCATGAAGATCTCCGAGAACACCCCCAAGGGCACCTGCGGCGTGCAGCAGTTCGGCACCGCCGGTGGCCCGCCGCTGACCGTCTTCCTCCGCCAGCTCGGCGCCCAGCGATTCAGCGCCGAGGGCGGGATCGGATTCGACGCCGAGCAGCTCGCGCAGTGGTGGGAGTTCTGCCTCCGCCTGCAGGACAGCGGCGCCGCCCCCGAGGCGTCCGTCGCCGTCGAAGAAGCGGGCCAGACTGTCGACCAGTCCCTGTTCGCAGTCGGAAAGTGTGCCCTGCAGGCGCAGTGGTCGAACCAGGCCGTCACCCTCGACGGCGCGCTGGACGGGACCGTGAAGATCCTCCGCATGCCCTCCCACGCAGGCTCCGCCGACGAGGCGCAGCTCTGGTACAAGGCCTCGATGTACTTCTCCGTCTCCGCGACCGCGTCGGATCCCGAGGCCGCCGCAGCCTTCGTCGACTGGATGCTCAACGACCCCGAGGCCGGGAAGATCCTCCTGGTCGAGCGCGGCGTACCCGCGAACCTCGAGACCCGTGAGGCGATCCTCGAGGACCTCGGCGACTCCGATCTCAAGGTCGTGGACTTCATCGAGTCGATCGCTGAGGAGCTCGGCGAGGCCCCGCCGCTGACCCCGCCCGGCGGCGGTGCGGTCGACGACGCGATCGCGCGGCACGCCGAGGACGTGATCTTCGGTCGCACTGCGCCTGCCGATGCGGCGCAGGCTGTCGTCGACGAGGCCGCAGAGCTGCTCGGCTGAACTGTTGGGGCGGGAGGCAGGCGATACAGTGCGCCGAGGCCCCTCCCGCCCCGGGAGCGCCGAGCGACGGGAGGAGAGCGCAGTGGTCGCACGCCTGGTGAGCATGAAGGACGTCGCGCGCCACGCCGCGGTCTCCGTCGGGACGGTCTCGAACGTCCTGAACCGGCCCGACATCGTCTCCGCCGACCGGCGTGAACGGGTCGAGGCCGCGATCCGCGAGCTCGGCTACGTCCGCAACGACGCCGCCCGACAGCTCAAGCTCGGCCAGTCCCGCACCGTCGGCGCGATCGTCCTGGACTCCGGGAACCCGTTCTACGCGCAGCTGGTCAGCGGGATCGAATCGGCGGCAGAAGGTTCGGCGCTCGCCGTCATCGCCGGCAGCAGCGGGAACCGGGAGCGGCGCGAGCGGCTCTACCTCTCCCTGTTAGAGGAGCAGCGTGTCCGCGGGATCCTGCTCGCCTCCACTGGCGGGACCGAGGACCTCGTCGCGGACATCCGCCGCCGCGGCACCCCCGTGGTCCTCGCCGAGAGCGGCAAGGACAGTGCCGGCGGCTCCCCGGTGAGCGTGGACGACGTCGCCGGCGGCGCGATCGCGGTGCGCCACCTCGCGGGCCTCGGTCGGAAGCGGCTCTGCGTCATCGCCGCGCATCAGGACCTCCGCCAGGTCTCCGACCGACTCCACGGCGCGCGGCAGGCCGCCGATGAGGCCGGGATCGAGCTCGAGGTGCTCGAGGCGGAGGACCTCACCGTCCTCGCCGGCCGCACCGCAGGCGAGCAGATCGTCGCCCGCGACCGCGTCGCCCGGCCCGACGCCGTCTTCTGCGTCAACGACCTCCTCGCCGTCGGCGTGCTGCAGGCCTTCGCCTTCCGCCACCAGATCGCGGTGCCCGAGGAGATTGCACTGGTCGGCTACGACGACATCGCCTTCGCCCGCTCCACCGTGGTGCCGCTGACCTCGGTCGCCCAGCCCGCGGACCTCATGGGCCGCACCGCCCTCGCCCTGCTCGAGGAGGAGATCGCCACGCCGGGTGCGGAGCCGCGTCACGTCAGCTTCACGCCCGAGCTCGTCGAGCGGGAGTCCACGACGGGCTGAGCGCTCGACATCGCGTATTCCCGTCGGCGTCAGATCGTGTCGAGCTGCGCGTCGATTTCATCGAGACGATCCGCGACGGGCTGGGGGAGGCGGTGACCGCGGGCGACCACGAGCCATGGCTGTGACAGCTGGCGGAGATCCTCGTGCGTGTCGCCGTCGATGACGAGCAGGTCCGCGTCCATGCCCGGCTCGATGCGCCAGGTGACAGCCTGCAGGCCCAGGATCTCCGCGTTGACCTGGGCGGCGGCGTGCAGCACGGCGGCGCGGGAGAGGCCTGCGACAGTGTGCAGGAACTGCATCTCGCGCCAGAAGTTCGAGTGGGTCGCGAAGCTGACGCCGGAGTCGGTGCCGACTCCCAGGCGGATGCCGTGCTCGAGCGTGGAACGGATTCCGGCGGGCATCTCCTCCAGCACCATCTCCGCGTTCGTCCTGATGATCTCGCCTAGGTCATTCGGCAGCTTGACCAGCGGCATGCACGCCAGCAGGGTGGGGATCATGGCGGAGAAGCTGCGCAGTGATGCGGGGTTGTCGAGATAGAGGTCCACGATCTCCGGCGACATGCTCGAGCCGTGCTCGATCGTGTCTACCCCGGCGCGCAGGGTGGCGAGCACACCCGCCTGGCTCTGGGCATGCGCGGCGACGAGGATCCCGGCGGCATGCGCCTCCTCGCACACAGCTCGCATCGACGCCTCGGGCATCTCCGGCGTGCCCGCGAACCCGATCTCCTTCGCGTCGGTGACCCCGCCGGTCGCGGCGATCTTGAGCGCCAGCGCCCCGGTAAGGATGCTCGCGCGCGCGTTCGTGCGTGCAGTGGCGGCGTCGTCGCCGATCAGTGCGATGGTCGGGGCGCCGTGGCCGCCGGTGATCGCCATCAGCGGGCCCGAGGGCAGGATCCGGGGGCCGACGAGGCGTCCTGCTTCGATCGCGTCGCGGATCTCGATCACCTCATGCCAGACGTCGCCGACGGTCCGCAGTGTGGTCACACCGGAGTGCAGCTGGGTCAGTGCGTTCTTCCGGGTGCGGCGCAGCAGCTCCGGGCGGCAGACGGGGAGCGCAGCACCTTCGTCGTGACCTTCATGATCCGTGGGTTCGTCAGGAAGCCGGCGAGAGGGCTGCCGTCGGCGAAGAGGTTGGCGTGAGCGTTGATCAGGCCCGGCAGGAGATGCTTCCCGCGCTCGTCGATCCGGAGCATCCCCGCAGGCGGGTCGACCGAGTCGGCAGGGCCGACGACGGCGAGGCGCCCATCGGCACCGACCACGACGGTGCGATCCTCGAGGATCGTGCCGGCCGCGTCACCGGTGTGGAGCGTCGTGTGCGTGATGGCGAACGAGGTGACCATGCCCCGATCCAACCGCCGTTGGAGGCCCCCGCCCAGAGGGTGAGCGTCGAGATCAGGCGGTGGTGGTCGGCGCTGAAGTGGATGACTTTTCGCCGCCTTCCGACCACTGTGCGAGCACGCGATCACGAGCACGAGTCAGGTGCTCGGCGAGTGCCGTGCGCGCCGCGTCGTCGTCACCCGCCTCGATGGCGGCGAGGATCGCATCGTGCTCGGCGACGACGGTTGTGGGAGTGGTGCGACGGTGCGCCGCGTACTGCCCCATCGTCAGGTGGATCTCGCCGGCGATCAGCTCGTACATCCGGCGCATTCGCTCGCTGCCTACACTGTTCACGAGAGCTCCATGGAAGTCGATGTCGCAGCGCACCTGATCCGCGAAGTCGTCGCGGGAGACGGCGGTGCGCATCGCGTCCTGAGCTCGTTGCATCTCAAGGGGGAGCGTCTTGGAGGCTGCGAGGTGCGTGACGGCCGCGGACTCGAAGGTGATTCGGCTGAAGAAGAGGTCTTCGAGCTCCGCGCTGTCAAGTTCGGGAACCACGGCAGAGCGGTGTACAGGCCGCCGCAGCAGGCCCAGGCCGGTCAGCCGCTCGAGGGTGGACTTCGCCGTCGGGCGCGCGACGCCGTACTCGTCCGCGATCCGCTGCTCGGTGACCTTCTCTCCGGGGGCGATCTCGCCGTTGATGATGCGGGCGCGCAGGGACTCGAAGAGCGCCTCGGTCAGTGAGGCTGGACCGAGCTTGAACTGCTGTGTGGTGCTGGGCATGGTGGGTCC
>DAHVRS010000118.1 GCA_027322375.1 Brachybacterium sp.
TTCATGTCTGGCAGGCGGCTTGAAAGTTCGGTTTTCAGGGAATGGGGAGCGGGGAGTGGGGAGTGGGGTGCGGGGTGCGGCGGATGCTGGGATGGGACGGGGGAATGGTGTTACCTTTTGCGTGACGCGTGCCACCGGCGCCCCACCGTCGGGGCTGTGCCGTCGGCCGTGAGAGACCGCAGCCCCCTGGAGAGGACCCCGCCATGTCGACCCTGCGCAGCGCCCAGTGGTACGTGGGAGACGACCGCAACGCCTACATCCACCGTGCCTGGATGCGGCGCGGCCTGCCCGCCGATGCCTTCGATGGCACCCGCCCCCACATCGCGATCGCGAACACCGCCAGCGCCCTCGTACCCTGCAACATGCACCTCACCGAGGTGGCGCGCTCCGTCGCGGACGGCGTCCATGAGGCCGGCGGCATCCCGCTGGAGATGCCGGTGATGGGCCTCGGCGAGACGCTCGTGCGCCCCACCGCGATGCTCTGGCGCAACCTCGCCGCGATGCAGATGGAGGAGATGCTGCGCGCGAACCCGGTGGATGCCGTGGTGCTGCTGGGCGGCTGCGACAAGACGATCCCGTCCCTGCTCATGGCCGCGGCATCCGTGGGCATCCCCGCGCTCGTCGTCCCCGGCGGGCCGATGCTGTCGGGCACCTTCCGCGGCAAGCCGCTGGGCTGCGGGACCGACGTGTGGAAGCTCAGCGAGGATGTGCGCGGTGGCGGGATGAGCGAGGAGGACTTCCTGGCCTCCGAATCCTCGATGATCCGCTCCAAGGGCCACTGCAACACGATGGGCACCGCCTCGACGATGGGCCTGGTCGCCGAGGCGCTCGGCATGGTCATGCCGGGCCTCGCCGGCACCCCCGGCCCTGACGCACGCCTGCTCGAGGGCGCGCACATGAGCGGCCGGCGCATCGTCGAGATGGTCGCCGAGGACCTCACCCCGGAGAAGGTCATCACCGAGGCGTCGATGCACAACGCGATCGTCGCGCTCGCCGCGATCGGCGGCTCCACGAACGCCGTCGTCCACCTCCTCGCCATCGCGGGACGCCTGGGCCTGGAGACGAGCCTCGACGACTTCGACCGCCTCGGTGCGGACGTCCCGCTGCTGGTGAACTTCCAGCCTTCCGGTGCCCACCTCATGGACGACCTCTTCCGCGCCGGCGGCTTCCAGGCCGTGCTGCGGGAAGTGCAGGATCTGCTGGACCCGGGCGCGCTCACCATCTCCGGCCGCCCCCTCGTGGACCATCTCGACAAGGCCCGCACCTGGGATCACGACGTCATCAGCCCTCGCGAGGAGCCGCTGCAGGAGAAGGCCGGGATCGCCGTGCTGCGCGGCAGTCTCGCGCCCGGCGGCGCGATCGTGAAGCCGTCGGCCGCGACCCCCGGGCTGCTGCAGCACCGCGGTCCCGCGGTCGTCTTCGACTCGATCGAGGACTTCCACGCCCGCATCGACGATCCGGGCCTCGAGGTCGACGAGAACTCGGTGCTGATCCTGCGCGGCTGCGGCCCGAAGGGCTATCCCGGCATGCCCGAGGTCTCGAACATGCCCCTGCCGCGGAAGCTGCTCGAGCGCGGCGTGCGGGACATGGTCCGCATCTGCGACGGCCGCATGAGCGGCACCGCCTACGGCACCGTCATCCTGCACGTGGTCCCCGAGGCGGCCGACGGCGGGCCGCTGGCCCTCGTGCGCACCGGCGACATGATCGTGCTGGACGTCGCGGCCAGGCGCCTGGATGTGGATGTCGACCCGGCCGAGCTCGCCGTCCGCGCCCCGAGCGAGGCGACCGTCAACGCCCTCGCACGGCCCGAGCGCGGCTGGGCGAAGCTCTACGTCGAGCACGTGACTCCGGCGAGCACCGGCGCGGACCTCGACTTCCTCGTCGGCGCGAGCGGCCACGAGGTCACGCGCGAGTCGCACTGAGCCCGTCGCCCCGCTAGTCCGTCGGCCGGCTGGTTCATCGGGCCCGAGCTCGCCGGTCAGTCGGCCAGACGCCGCGCGTTCCTCCCCGCGCGGCTCCTTACCGCTCCGATGATTCCTCGCTTTCCCCACATCACTGGCGCCCCCGCCCTGCCACTTGACGTGACGGGGCGGGGGGAGCAATGATGTGCGCACCCGAAAGATCCGATGTCTACTCGGGTGGGTCGCCGCATCGCCGCGGCGGTGCCACCCCGCGGCACCGGTTCCCAGCCAGGAGAGACGCCTCGATGAGCACCTTCACCGCCCTGGATGTCCAGGACGTCCGCTTCCCCACCAGCCGCGACCTGTCCGGGTCCGATGCGATGAACCGGGACCCGGACTACTCGGCCGCGTATCTCACCGTGCGCACCGACGCGGGGGACGCCGGCACCTCGCTGGTGTTCACGATCGGCCGCGGCAATGACGTGCAGGGCGCCGCGATCAGCGCGCTCGCCTCGCATCTGCTGGGCCGTAACGTCGAGGAGGTCCTCGCAGACCTCGGCGGACTGCACCGCGCCCTCAGCTACGACTCGCAGCTGCGCTGGCTGGGCCCCGAGAAGGGCGTGATGACCATGGCGATCGGCGCGGTCGTCAACGCCCTGTGGGACCTGCGCGCCCGCCGCGAGGGCAAGCCTCTGTGGCTCACCCTCGCCTCCCTCAGCCCCGAGGAGCTGCTGGACCTCGTGGATCTGCGCTATCTCGAGGACGTCCTCAGCCGTGAGGAGGCCCTCGAGATCCTCCGCCGCGGTGCGGAGGGCAAGGAGGAGCGGATCACAGCGCTGCGGGAGAACGGCGTCCCCGCCTACACCACCACCCCCGGCTGGCTGGGCTACAGCGACGAGAAGCTCACTCGGCTCCTGCATGAGGCGCGCGAGGACGGCTTCACCATGGTCAAGCTCAAGGTGGGCGCTGATCCCGCCGATGATGCGCGCCGCATGCGCATCGCTCGCGAGGTCATGGGGCCGGACTACCCGATCGCGACCGACGCCAACCAGCGCTGGGACACTACCGAGGCGATCGAGGCGATCCGTGCGCTCGCCCCCCACGACCCGTACTGGATCGAGGAGCCCACCTACCCCGACGACGTCCTCGCCCACGCCGCGATCCGCGAGGCCGTCGCGCCGATCCGCATCGCCACCGGTGAGCAGGGCGCGAACCGGATCCTGTTCAAGCAGCTCCTCCAGGCCGGCGCCATCGACGTGCTCCAGGCCGACGCGACCCGCGTCGCCGGGATCAGCGAGAACCTCGCGATCCTCCTGCTCGCGGCGAAGTTCGACGTGCCCGTCTGCCCGCACGCGGGCGGGGTGGGGCTGTGCGAGATGGTCCAGCACATCGCCTTCCTCGACGCGGTCGCGATCGCGGGCGACGACGAGCGGCGCCGCATCGAGTTCGTCGACCACCTCCACCAGCATTTCGAGGTGCCGGTCCGGATCGAGCGCGGCTCCTACATGCCGCCCGAGCAGCCCGGCGGCGGCGCCCGATGCACGAGGCCTCCGTGCGCGACCACCTCTTCCCGGACGGCCCCGTCTGGCAGGAGATCGCCGCGGCCGACGGCGCCCTCGCGGGCTCCGTCGCCGGCTGAGCACTGCCGAGCCTCTGTCAGGCCGTCTGACCGCCCGCCCCTCTGCTTGACTGACTTTCCCGCCCCGAGAGGACCCCGCATGGAACGGATCGCCCTGCACACCCGCATCGCCCCAGGTCACGAGGAGGACTACGATCGCGAGCACGCCCGGATCCCCGACGCGCTCGACACCGCGCTGCGTCGCGCCGGCGTGCACAGCTGGCGGATCTGGCGCGACGGCCGCGACATCTTCCACGTGCTCGAGGTCGAGGACTACCGCGCGATGCGCCACGCCCTCGCCGAGGATCCCGCCTACCAGGCCTGGCAGAAGCACATCAACCAGTTCCTCGAGGTCGTGGACGACTACGGCGGCGAGGACTCGGGGATCCAGCCCGTCTGGTCCCTGCCCGGGACCCCTGCAGAGACGCCCACTGGGCAGGACGGAGGCGCAGCATGAGCACGCCCGCACCGCTCGAGCTGCCGCGCCTCGGCTTCGGCGCCGCCCAGCTCGGCAACCTCTACCGCGTCACCACCGACGAAGAGGCCGCAGGCGCCGTCAACGCCGCGTGGGAGGGCGGGATCCGCTACTTCGACACCGCCCCGCACTACGGCGTGGGCACCTCGGAGCGGCGCCTCGGCGCACTGCTCGCGGACAAGCCCCGCGACGAGTACGTGCTCTCCACCAAGGTGGGGCGCCTGCTCCGCCCCGGCCCAGGCACCGGCGACGACATGGCCAGCGGCTTCGCCGTCCCCGACGATGTGGTCCGCGAATGGGACTACTCCGAGGCGGGCGTGCGCCGCTCCCACCAGGAGTCCCTCGAACGCCTCGGCCTGGACCGCATCGACCTGCTCCTCGCCCACGATCCCGAGGAGGGGCCGGAGGATCAGGCGATCGAGGAGGGCCTGCCCGCGCTCGCGAGAATGCGGGAGGAGGGGCTGGTCCGCGCCGTCGGCGTCGGCTCCAAGGACGCGGACGTCCTCACCCGCGCGGTCCGCACCGGGCACGTGGACATGGTGATGCTCTCGGGCCGCTACACCCTGCTCGAGCAGGCCGCCTCCCGCGAGCTGCGCGAGGAGTGCGAAGCGCGCGGCGTCGGCATCATCGCGGTCTCCGTCTTCAACTCGGGCCTCCTCGCCCAGCACCAGGTCCCCGAGGACGCCCACTACGAGTACGGCAAGGCCCCGACGGCGATGCTCGAGCGTGCCCGGGAGCTCGCCGCGCTCGCCGAGCGCCACGGCGTCACGCTCCCGGATCTCGCCGCGCAGTACCCGCTGCGCCACCCCGCGGTGCGCTCGGTCGCCCTCGGGATGCGCACCGCCGCGCAGGTCCGCTCCAACCTCGAGCGCATGGCCGCGCCCGTGCCCGAGGCGGCCTGGGCCGAGATCGCCCAGCTCGAGCACGAGGCATCGGCCGACGGGGACGCGTCATGACGTCGGACCCTGCGACCGACGGGGCCGTCGCGCCGGACGGAACGGAAGGCGTCGTGCAGGGCCCGGTCACCGACACCCACCTGCACCTCTGGGACCTCACGCAGAGCTCTTACGCGTGGCTCGCCGGCGCCCCCGAACCGCTGCGTCGCACCGTCGGGATCGAGGACGTGCGCGAGGACCTGCGCGCCCTCGGCGTCACCCGCGTGGTGCTCGTCCAGGCGGACGACACCGCCGAGGACACCGCCCACCTGCAGGCCACCGCTCGGGCGATCGAGGCCGACGGCCGCCTCGCCCGCGCCGACGTGGTCGGATGGCTGCCGCTCATGGACCCGGACGCGGTCCGCGCCGCGCTCGCCGAGCCCGCCCGCACCGCGCATCTCGTGGGCGTGCGCCATCTCGTGCACGACGAGCCCGACCCCGGCTTCCTGGACCGGCCCCAGGTGGCCCGCTCCCTGGACCTCCTCGCTGAGGCGGGCCTGCCGCTGGATGTGCCCGACGCCTTCGAGCGCCACATGGCGCAGGTGGTGCGGATCGCCCAGCGCCATCCCGGTCTCACGGTGGTCCTCGACCACCTCGGGAAGCCCCCGCTCGGCGACCCTGCAGCGATGCGTCGCTGGGAGGAGCAGATCGCCGCGATCGCGACCCGTCCGAACGTCGTCGCGAAGCTGTCCGGGCTTGCGACCAGCGGCGATGGGGACTTCGCGGACGCTCTCGACCGTGCCCGCGCCCTGTTCGGGACGGATCGGCTGATGGTCGGCTCGGACTGGCCGATCGCGCCGCGGGCGCTCGATGTCTCCTCCGGCTTCGCGCCGCTGCTCGCGCAGGTCCGCACCTGGGAGGCGGCCGACGTCGTCGCCGTCACCCACGAGACCGCCGCGCGGGTCTACCGCCGCCTCGGCGAGGAGGCCCCGTCGGCCTGAGCGATCACTCCGCGGGCGGCTCACCCTCGTGCAGCAGCCACGACTCGACGCCAGCGACATGCGCCGCCGCGTAGATGCGGGCGAGGTCCGGGCGGCGGGACTTCAGCGCGTCGAGGATCCGGCGATGCTCGGACAGGGTCCGCTCCACGGCGGAGCCGTCGGTGAGCCCGCGCCAGATCCGGGCCCGCGCAGTGGAGCCGCCCAGGCTGTCCAGCAGGGTGCTCAGGTAGTCGTTGGGGCAGCGGTCGTTGATCAGGCGGTGGAAGGCGACGTCCGCCTCGACGAGCTCCTCGATCCCGGAGCTCGCATCGATGTCCTCCATGATCCGCTCCAGCTGCGCGAAGTCCTCGTCGGTGAGGTGCAGGCACGCCTGTTCGACGGCGACCGGCTCGAGCAGTCGTCGGATCTCCAGGATCTCGACGTAGCTCGCGTCCTGGTGCAGATCCAGGACGAAGGCGAGGGATTCCAGCAGCTGTTCCGGCTCGAGCGCGGTGACATAGGTGCCATCGCCCTGGCGCACATCCAGCACTCGGATCACCGACAGGGCCTTCACTGCTTCACGCAGCGAGTTGCGGGAGACGCCGATCCGCTCGGACAGCTCCTTCTCCGGCGGCAGCCGATCCCCGGGCTTCAGCGTGCCCTCCACCACCATCTGCTTGATCGCGGTGATCGCACGATCGGTAACGGCAGAAGCCATCTCGTCCCTTCTTCCTGCCAGCACCTGTGTGAGGGGCTCGGCGTCATGTCGCGACACGGCACCGCGACACACCGGTAGTCCGATGTCTCGAGAGGGTCACGATCCTGGCATCCTCGCATGATGTGTCCTCAACGTGCAGAGTTACTGGAGGTTCATTTGCAGCTCGCGCGAGGAAGGCGTTGACACATCCGATGATTTAGGAGATCGTGACATCACTCGGTAGACATCCTATGTGTGACTCTCTACCGCGTTCCACCTGAGGATCACTGTTGATCTTCGTCCAGAGGAGATGACATGAACGCTTCGACCCCCCGCCGTTTCCGTCCCTCGCGGCGTGCAGTGCTCGCCGGCCTCGGCGCGATCGCACCGCTCGGCATGCTCGCGGCGTGCGGCGGCTCGTCCAGCAGTGCCGCCGACGCGAACTCCACGCTGTACACCTGGATCTCCAACGAGAACGACAGGGCACAGTGGCAGGCGTTCATCGATGCCGCCAAGGAGGCGGATCCGGACTTCGAGCTCGAGCTCGAGGGGCCGAGCTTCGAGGACTACTGGACCAAGGTGAAGACCCGCATGTCCTCGTCGGATGCGCCTGCGCTCCTGACGACGCAGGCTGCGCGGGCCCAGGAGCTCGACGCGCTCCTGGCCCCGCTCGATGAACTGGCGGAGAGCGCAGGGGTCGATCTCGCGGACTACAACGAGGCGATGATCGGCGGCATGACCGTCGACGGCACCGTCCGAGCCATCCCCTATGACGCCGAGCCGATGGTGCTCTACTACAACAAGAAGCTCTTCACCGATGGCGGACTCGAGCTTCCCGGCACCACCTACACGATGGATCAGTTCCTCGACAACGCGAAGTCCCTGACCTCCGGTGACTCCTACGGGCTCGGGATCTCCGCCGGCCTCGTCCACCTCGGGATGTCGATCGGCTTCGCCAACGGGGGGACCCCTGTGACCGATGGCGCGCTCACCCTCACCGATCCGAAGATCATCGAAGGCCTCCAGTTCAGCTTCGACCTGGTCACGGAGCACAAGGTCGCCGCGGCGCCGGCGGCGGTCGACTCCGAGCCCGCGGCTCAGCAGGCTCTCCTGAACGGCAACGTCGCGATGTATCTCGATGGTCCGTGGATGTACCAGTACTTCCTGGACGGGCTGGGCGAGGACCTCGGAGTCGCCATCGTCCCCTCCGAGAGTGGAGAGGCGAAGGGGCTCATCCAGGGCTCCGGCTTCGGCATCGCCTCGAACGCGAAGGACAAGGAAGGGGCGTTCAAGCAGATCATGGCGATCACGACCCCTGAGGTCATCGGAGCAGTGGCGAATACTCGCGGCACCTTCCCCTCGATCGAGTCTCAGGAGGGCGAGTGGGCCGAGGGCAAGGCCGAGGACAACGTCGCAGCGGTGACCGCCCTTGCCCGGAACGGAGAGCCGCTGATCACCACTCCGACGTGGAACGAGGTGGGCAGCCAGTTCGCTCAGTCCGCCACCGACGGTTTCCACGGCAACCGCTCCGCGGAGGAGATCCTCTCCGAGATCCAGGCGGCGATCGGCTGATGGCGGTTCCTGTGGTCCAGGCTCCAGCGGGGGGAGCGGCGACGAGCAAGACCCCCGCCGCTCCCCGCGCTGGCCGACGTCACGGGGGTGGAATCGCGGCGCTGTACCTGAGTCCGGGGATGCTCGGGTTCGCGATCTTCATCGTGATCCCCTTGCTGACCTCCCTGGTGATCAGCTTCTTCGACTGGCCGTTGTTCGGAACGCCCGAGTTCGTGGGGCTCGAGAACTACCGGTACATGCTCACCGGGGATCCGGCCTTCTGGGTCAGTCTCCGCAACACGATCATCTTCGCGGTCTTCTACACTGCCGTGAACCTCGTGGTCGCTCTCGGGCTGAGCTACTGGCTCATGAACCTCGGAGGGCGATGGGCCTCCTTCTTCCGCGTCCTCTTCTTCATCCCTGTCGTCACCCCGATGATCGGCAACGCACTCATCTTCCGCCTCATGCTCAACGACGACGGCGTCATCAATCAGATGCTCGCCGCGATCGGCATCGAGGGGCCGCAGTGGCTGAACACGCCAGGGTGGGCGATGCTCTCCCTGGTCATGATGTCGCTGTGGCAGGGGATGGGTTACAACATCATCGTGCTCGGGGCGGGGATCGCTGGCATCAACTCGAGCGTTCTCGAGGCATCGAAGATCGATGGCGCAGGGCCGATCGTCCGGTTCTTCCGAGTCGTCTTCCCGATGCTGTCTCCCACGATCTTCTTCTGCACGATCATGACGGTGATCGGCGCGTTCAAGGTCTTCACGCAGCCCTACGCGCTGACCGAAGGGGGTCCCGGCAACGCCACGAACACGATCGTGCTGCACCTGTACCGCAACGGGTTCTCCTTCGACCGGCTCGGCCTGGCATCCGCCCTCGCCTGGGTGCTCTTCGTCCTGGTCATGTTGATCACCGCCGTTCAGTTCAGCCAGCAGAAGAGGTGGGTCACCTATGACAGCTGAGACCACGCATCTGATCACCCCCAAGCGCTCAGGCCTCAGGGCGGGGCAGCTGATCTCGCGCATTCTCATGTGCGTGACCGGAGCAGTCTTCCTGTTCCCCTTCGTGTGGATGCTCGCCACGTCCCTGAAGCCCACCAACGAGGTGTTCGCGAGCGGGACGAGCTTCTTCGCCTCCAGGCTCGAATGGAGCAACTACACGACGGCCTGGACAGCGATTCCCTTCGAGCGAATCCTCGTGAACAGCATCTTCGTCGCGTTTGTCGGTGCGCTCCTCACCGTGACGGTGTCGGTGCTCAGCGCCTACGCCTTCAGCAGGTTCGAGTTTCGAGGCCGCGCAGCACTGTTCGGTGCATTCCTCGCCACCATGGTGCTGCCGCAGGAAGTCCTCATCATCCCGCTGTACCTGATGATGCAGAAGCTCGGCATGGTCAACTCGTATCCAGCTCTGATCCTGCCGTTCGCCTTCGGTGCCTTCGGGACGTTCCTCATCCGACAGTTCCTGCTCTCGCTCCCTCCCGACTACGAGGAAGCTGCCACCCTCGACGGCGCGAGCCGGCTTCGCACCCTGGTCAGCGTGATCGTGCCGCTCCTGCGGGCTCCGATTGCGGTGGTGTTCGTCTTCGCGTTCATCGAGTACTGGGGGAGCTTCCTGTGGCCGCTCATCGTGGTCAACGACGCCGACATGGCGACGATGCCCATCGGCCTCCAGATGTTCTCCGGGGAGCGTGGGACGGACTGGGGCCCGCTCATGGCTGCAGTCACCCTGGTCGCGATCCCCAGCCTGCTGATCGTCGTGCTGCTCCAGAAGCAGCTCCAGCAGGGAGTGTCGATGGGCGGTTTCGGCGGCCGCTGAGCCGGCCGTCGACGGAGCCGCCCACCGATCGGACCTGTCTTCTGTTGTCCCGTACTGCACGAACCACCCGAGAAAGAGAGACCCTGCCATGCGCGACCCCGAGAAGTGGAAAGCCCTCCCGAAGCGACTGCCCGACTGGTTCCGTGACTCTCCGCTGGGGATCTTCATCCACTGGGGCCCCTACTCCGTCCCGGCCTGGGCCGAGCCCACCGCTGAGCTCGGCGCGATCGACAACGACCTCGGCTGGTACGCCCACAACCCCTACGCGGAGTGGTACTTCAACACCATCCGCATCGAAGGCTCCCCAGCGGCGGAGCACCACCAGGAGGTCCACGGCGGTGCGCCGTACGACGACTTCCTCGACCAGTGGGACGCC
>DAHVRS010000130.1 GCA_027322375.1 Brachybacterium sp.
CGCCACCCTGGTCGCCGCGCTGAACGAGAAGGACGGCGAGGGGACCTGGGCCTTCATCCCCACCGGTGAGGCCTACGCCGCGCAGGGTCTGGACGGCGGCCAGGACGTGATCACCAACGCGATCATCTACCAGCCCGCGCACGTGCGCCCCGAGGGCAGCGTGCAGATCCTCGCCGGCGATCCCGCCTTCGACAACGCCCGCGAGCCGCTCGGCCAGGTCTTCGTGCCGGTCGGTGCTGACGGTGCTGAGCAGGTGGAGGGCGAGCCGTTCTTCTTCACCATCAACCACTTCAAGTCCAAGGGCTCGGCCGACGCGCAGGACGCGAACCTCCCCGCCGACCCGGTCCAGGGCAACGCCCGCACCTCCCGCCTCCAGCAGGCCGAGGCGCTGAAGACCTGGGCGGAGGAGACCGCGGCCTCGCTCGGCGTCGAGGACGTCCTGCACGGCGGCGACTTCAACGCCTACACGCAGGAGGAGCCGCTGCAGCTCTTCTACGCCGACGGCTTCATCGACCTCGGCGAGACCTACGATCCCGAGGGCTGGTCCTACAGCTACGGCGGCATGGTCGGTTCGCTCGACCATGTCCTCGCCTCCCCGTCGGCCGCCGAGCGTGTCACCGGCGCGACCGACTGGCAGATCAACGGGCCCGAGTCCGTGATGCTGCAGTACGGCCGCTACCGCAACAACGTGGTGGACCTGCATGACGGCGGACCCTTCGGCTCCTCCGACCACGACCCGATCATCGTGGGCCTCGATGCCGGCTTCGCGGACGCCCCGGCCCTGCCGGAGTACGCCGACGTCCCGGCCGCGCACCCGCACCATGACGCGATCGTATGGGCCAGCGGCAACGGCGTCATCGCCCCGCTCGGAGAGGACACCTTCGCGCCCGATCGTCCCGCGGACCGCGGCACCCTCGCCGTGGCGCTCTACGTGATAGCCGGCTCGCCCGAGGTGGAGCTGCCCGCGACCTCGCCCTTCAAGGACCTGAAGACCGACGATCCTCAGTACGCGGCGCTCGTCTGGGCCTCGCAGGAGGGCCTCGTCACCGCGAACCGCGGCGGCGCGATCCGGCCGAACGCGGCGCTGTCCGCCGGGGAGCTCGCCGAGGCGCTGCACACCGCGGCCGGGTACTCGGGCTCGCAGGCCGACGCGCTTGCGTGGCTCGCTGAGGAAGGTATCGTCAGCGCGATGACCGGCGAGGACGTACTGCGCGCCACCGCCCGCGTGGACCGCGGCGAGCTCGCTGCAGCCCTCTACACGCTCCGCTGACACTGGTTGACTCGACACTGAACGGACCCGCATGACCACGACCGGGCACACCGCCCTGTCCCGACGCCTGACCCTGCGGGACGCGGTGGTCATCGGGCTCGCCTCGATGATCGGCGCCGGGGCGTTCGTCTCCCTCGGCGCCGCGCAGGACCTCGCGGGCGCCCTCGCCCCGCTCGCCGTGCTGCTCGCCGCAGGGGTCGCGCTGTGCAACGCGACCTCCACGGCGCAGCTCGCCGCCCAGCACCCCACCTCGGGCGGTACCTACCACTACGGCCGCGAGCGGCTCGGCCCGTGGTGGGGGTTCCTCGCCGGCTGGTGCTTCGTGCTCGGAAAGATCGCCTCGTGCGCCGCGATGGCGCTGGTGATCGCCGCGTATGTCGTGCCCGAGCCGTTCCAGCGGCCCGTCGCCGCGCTCGTGGTCGTCGGGCTGACCGGCGTGAACCTCGTGGGCGTCACCCGCACCGCCGCCCTCGCCCGCATTCTCGTGACGATCGCGCTCACTGCGCTCGTCCTCACCGGCGCCCGGCTCGCGGTCGGGATCGGAGAGGGGATCGCGGCCGACGGGGCAGGGGCCGACGGGGCAGCGCTGCCCGCCACCCCCGGCCCCCTCGCCGGGCAGGCCGCCGGGCTCTGGGACGGCGGCCTCGCGGCTGTCGCCAGTGCTGGCGCCGGCGGCGCCCTCGCCATCGCGCTCGCCGTCGCCCAGGCCGCGGCGCTGATGTTCTTCGCCTTCGCCGGCTACGCCCGCGTCGCGACGCTCGGCGAGGAGGTCGTCGCGCCGCGCCGCACCATCCCGCGCGCGATCCTCCTCGCCCTCGGGATCGTCGCCGCCCTGTACCTGCTCCTCTCGGTGCTGCTGGTCCTCCTCGGCTCCGCGGTCGGCAGCCCCGCCGCCGCCGACGGCTGGGGGCCCGCCCCCTTCCTCGCCGCGCTCGACGCGGTGGGCGCGGGAGCGCTGTGGCGCGCGGTGATCACGATCGGTGCGGTCGCCGCGGCGAGCGGGGCACTGCTCGCTCTCATCGCCGGGATCTCCCGCACCGTCCTCGCCATGTCCCGCGAGGGCGACCTCCCGCGTCCGCTCGCGCACGTCAGCGCACGGTACTCGGTGCCGCAGCGGGCGGAGGCGGTGGCCAGCCTCGCCGTGGTGCTGCTCGTGCTGCTCGCGGCGGACGTGCTCATCGCGATCGCTGCCTCCGCCTTCGGCGTCCTGCTCTACTACGCGATCGCGAACCTCGCCGCCCTCACCCAGACCGGGCAGTGGCGGCTCTTCCCGACAGCGATGCAGGTCGCGGGCCTGATCGGCTGCCTCCTCCTCGTCGCCGCCCTGCCCGGCCGGACGCTCGCCGCGGGCCTCATCCTCCTCGCCGTCGGCGTCCTCTACCGCGCCCTCGCCCTCCACCTGCGCCCGCGCGCGGCCCGACACTGACCCGCACCACCCCGCCCACCGCACCCGCCCACACTGAGGAGACCTGCCATGGTCGACGTTCCCGCCCAGCTCGCCGCCGTCACCCGCGCCTACCGCGTCGAGGAGCGCGACGGCGAGGAGATGCACGTCCAGACCCTCGAGCAGACCGTCCCCGTATCGCTCGCCGAGGCATGGACCGCGCTGACCACTGCGGAGCGGATCAGCACCTGGTTCCTCCCCATCAGCGGCGACTTCCGCGAAGGCGGCAGCTACCAGTTCGAGGGCAACGCCGGCGGCACGATCACCGTGTGCGAGGCCCCCGCGGACGGCCGCGCCGAGATCGCTGTGACCTGGGAGGCGATGGGCTCCGTGTCCTGGGTGACGTTGCGCCTCGCGGCAGTCGAGGAGGGCGCGACCAGCGTCGAGCTCGAGCACACCAGCCGTGTCGCGGACGTCCCCGCCGAGATGTGGGAGACCTTCGGCCCGGGCGCGACGGGCGTGGGCTGGGACGGCGGGATGCTGGGCCTCGGCCTGCACCTCGGCGGCGTCGAGGGCTCCCTCTCCCCGGACGAGGCCGCCGCCTGGGCCGGCACCGACGAGGGCCGCTTCTTCTACCGCGGCGCTGCGGACGGCTGGGCCGTCGCCCACACCGCCGCCGGCGAGGATCCCGCCGTGGCCCAGCAGCGGGCCGACGCCACCTACGGCTTCTACACCGGCACCGGCGCCTGACCAGCGAGTTCAGACCGCCCGGGCGACCACCACGAACTCACGGCCGGGGCGGTCAGGCGCCTCGCGGATCTCCTCGACCGCGAAACCGGCCGCGGTGAGCGTGGCGCGCAGTTCGGGCTCGTCCCGCCAGCGCAGCGTCGAGGAGGAGGCGACGACGCTCCCGTCCTCGAACACGAACTCGTCCGCGAAGGTCACCAGCGGCAGCGCGACCTCGAACCCCGTCGGCCGCTGGACCACCCGGCCCACGCCTGGCACCTCGAACACCTCCTCGGCGGTGTCCGCCGCCCACTCCTCCCACGCCCGACGCTCCGGCCGACGTGTCTCGAAGATCAGCACCCCGCCGTCCCGCAGCGCGCCGCGGATCCCCGCGAGCGTCCCCGCCCACGCCTCATCGGTGAGGAACACCTGCGCGACGTTCCCGGTCATCACCGCGGCATCGACCGCCATCTCCGGCAGCTCCTCCGCGGTGCCGTGCAGCCAGGTCACCTTCTCGGCGTGAGGCTTCGCCCGCGCGATCTCGAGCGAGGCGCCCGCAGGATCGATGCCGGTCACGGCGAGCCCGTCGGCCGCGAGGAGCACCGCGAGGGAGCCGGTCCCGCAGCCGACGTCCAGGACGCTGCGCGCCCCGTGCTCGGCAAGCAGCGCGTGATAGTGGGGGAGGTCGTCCCGCGCCCCGTCGAACACGTCGTAGCAGGCAGCGAGCCGCGGATCGGCGAAGAGCGGGTCCGGACCGGGCTGCGAGGCAGGGGCGCTCGTGGACGCAGGGGAGCTCGGAGTCATGCGGCCGACGCTACTGCCTGCGACGGCTCAGACGAATGAGGTCCAGGTGGTCTCGGCGTCGATCAGCCAGTGGTTGCGCAGGGTGAGGGCGCGCTCGAGCGCGGCGAGGACCCCGGCGACGGTGACCGTGATGTTCAGCCAGGTGGGTAGCTGGATTGGGGAGGTGAAGGTGCCGACCCGCTCGGCGACCGGCGGGATGCTCGTGATCAGCTCCGCCGCCTGTGGCACCATCAGCGCCACCCCGATCAGCAGCACGACGATCGCGAGCGCCCCGAGCAGGCGGCTCGCCCCGGGATGCCGTCGTCCGAAGCGGGCGCGCAGGCCCTCGAGGGAGCGGGGATGGGGACGCAGCGTCTGCGCTGGCCTGTCGCCTGCGGGCACATGGTGCATCCGGGAGAGGCCGTAGGTGCCGATCGTGACCTCGACCGTCCCGTCCGGCACTTCGAAGGCGACCGGGGAGTTCGCGATGTGGAGCTGCCGGCCGTCGCGGTAGAACGCGATCGGGGCGTGCCGGGCGCCCTCGGCGATCTTCCCGCCCTCCAGCTCGGTCGCGAGATAGCGCACGTCCACGAGGTACGAGGACTCGCGTCCCGCGGCCGGATCGGGATCCAGCGCGAACTGGGTGCGAGTGAGCGTCTGCCACCAGCGCAGATTTTTCAGCGTGCTGCCGTCCCCGGGCTTGGCGCGGCTCAGAAGGCGCTGTCGGCGCAGTCGCTGGAACATGGTCCTCCCGGTGCGGTCGGCGCAGGGCCGTGGATCGTCGGTCCCCTCCATCCCACCGGACGGGGAGGGTCCGGCGCCAGTGCGATCTGTCATCTCCTCCGAAGGGAGGAGACGC
>DAHVRS010000135.1 GCA_027322375.1 Brachybacterium sp.
CCGCGAGCGGCACCGTGACGGGCTCGGCGCCGATCACGACCTGCTGCCCGCGCACGGTCACCTCGATCTCGGGGCCGTCCTCGAGGGTGAAGGTGATCTCCTCACGCACCAGGCGCACCCGGAAGCGGCTGCCGCGCACCGTCAGGGGGAAGGACAGCTCGGGCCAGTCCGCGGGCAGGCGCGGGTCGAAGCTGATCCGTCCCTCGTCGTGCCGCATCCCGCCGAAGCCGTGCACGAGCGCGTTCCACACCCCGCCTGCGGAGGCGATGTGCACGCCGTCGGCCGTGTTGCGGTGGAGGTTGCCGAGGTCCACGAAGAGGCCGGCACGGAAGTAGTCCAGCGCCGCCTTCTGATGGCCCACCTCGGCGGCCATGATCGACTGCACCACGGCGGAGAGCGAGGAGTCGCCGGTGGTGATCGGGTCGTAGTACTCGAAGTCGGCGCGCTTCTCCTCGGCGGTGAACTCGCTGCCGCGCAGGAACAGGGCGAGCACCACGTCGGCCTGCTTGAGCACCTGGTAGCGGTAGATGACCAGCGGGTGGAAGTTCAGCAGCAGTGGGAAGGCGTCCTCGGGCGTGCTGGCGATGTCCCAGACCTCGCGCTCCAGGAAGCGGTCCTCCTGGAGGTGGATCCCGAGGGTCTCGTCCTTCGTCACGTGCATGCCGTCGGCGCAGGCCTCCCACTCGTCGAGCTCGAGCACGTCCAGCTCCAGCTCTGTCGCGAGCGCCGTGAACGCGGTCTCGTCGGCCTCGCGCAGCTCCCGCACCGCGCGGGCGGCGCGGCGCAGGTTGAAGCGGGCCATGACGTTGGTGAACATGTTGTTGTTCACCACGGTCGTGTACTCGTCGGGGCCCGTCACGCCGTTGATGTGGAAGCTCGCGGTGCCGTCGCCGTGGCGGCGCCAGAACCCGAGATCCGCCCACATCCGGGCGGTCTCCACGAGCACCTCGACGCCGTCGCGATGCTGGAACTCGACATCGCCGGTCACATCCACGTACTGGCAGAAGGCGTAGGCGACGTCCGCGTCGATGTGGTACTGCGCGGTGCCGGCGGCGTAGTAGGCCGAGGCCTCGTCGCCGTTGATGGTCCGCCACGGGAACAGGGCGCCGCGCTGGTTCAGCTCGCGGGCGCGCTCACGGGCCTTGGGCAGCATCGCGGTGCGGAAGCGCAGGGCGTTGCGGGCCCAGCGCGGCTGGGTGAAGGTGAGGAAGGGGACCACGTAGATCTCGCTGTCCCAGAAGTAGTGACCCTCGTAGCCGGAGCCGGTCAGGCCCTTGGCGGGGATGCCCCATTGGTCGGAGCGGGCCGCGGCCTGCGCGAGCTGGAACAGACACCAGCGCGTCGCCTGCTGCGCCTCGGGCTGCCCGGGCAGGAGCACGTCGCAGCGCTGCCAGAAGTCCTCGAGGTAGGCGCGCTGCTCGGCCAGGTGCGGGGCGAAGCCCTCATCGCGCACCCGGTCCAGGGTGCGGCGGCAGCGGTCGAACAGCTCGCGGTGGGGGACCGAGCGGGAGGAGTGGTAGGCCACGGCCTTGCGGACGGTGAGCGTCGAGCCCTGCTCGAGGTGGGCGCGCACCACCTGCCGGCCCTGATCGGCGGTGGTGTCCACGAGGTGCTCGACCTCGGCATCGGACTCCACCTCGTGATCCGCGCCCACGGCGAGGGTCATCCCCGAGTTCGCGACCCGGTAGCCCAGCAGCATGCGCCGCTCGCTGTGCCAGTCCTGGAGCGGCTCGAGCACACGGTGGGTGAAGTCGGTGGTGCGGCGCGGATCGGCCTTGTCGGTGATGGGGCCGCCGTCCATGCCGCGGCCGAAGTCGTCGCGGAAGTCCTGGCGGTTGATGATCTGGGAGGAGATCGCGATCGGGGCGGAGCCCTCGAGCATCTCGACCTCGAGCTTCATCAGCGCGAGGTGGCGCTGCGGGAAGGAGACCATGCGGGCGGTCGAGACCCGCACCCGCTTCCCGGCGGGGGTGCGCCAGATCAGCTCGCGGCGCAGCACGCCCTCGCGGAAGTCGATCCAGCGCTCGTAGTGCTCGAGATCGGCCATCGACAGCAGCAGCGGCTCATCGTCGACGTACAGCTTCATCACGGAGGAGTCCGGGACCGAGATCATCGTCTGGCCCACCTTCGCGAAGCCGAAGGCGGACTCGGCGTGGCTGATCGGCCAGGTCTCGTGGAAGCCGTTGAGGAAGGTGCCGTGGCTGTCCACGTCGCGGCCCTCCTCGGGGGTGCCGCGCATGCCGAGATAGCCGTTCGCGGTCGCGAACAGCGTCTCCATCAGGCCCAGGTCGCCGCCCGGCCGGGACTCGACCAGACGCCACTCGTCCACGGGCAGGCGAGTGCGATCCACCGGATCGGCGGGGACGGTGCGCAGACGGTTCATGCCAGCTCCTCCAGATCGGCGACGACGAGGGTGGCGCCGGCCTCGTACAGGGCCTCGGCGCCCACGCCGCGGTCCACGCCGACGACGGCGGCGAAGCCGCCTGCAGCCCCGGAACGGACCCCGGAGACGGCGTCCTCGTAGACGACGGCGTCCGACGCGTCCACGCCCAGCAGCTCGGCGGCGCGCAGGTAGGTGTCCGGTGCGGGCTTGCCCGGCAGACCCTCCCGGGCCGCGACCATGCCGTCGACCACGTGCTCGAAGCGGTCGCGCAGCCCGGCGGCGCGCAGCACCTTCTCCGCGTTGCGGGAGGAGGAGACGATCGCGAGGCGCGCGCTCTTCGGCAGCGCGTCGAGATAGGCGACCGAGCCGGGATAGGGGGCGATGCCCTCACCGCGCAGCAGCGCGAGGACCTGATCGTTCTTGCGGTTCCCGAGCCCGCGCACGGTCTCCTCCCCGAGCGGCTGATCGCGCGGGTCCGAGTCCTCCCCTTCGGGCAGGACGATCCTGCGCGAGGCGAGGAGCTCGCGGACCCCGTCGTAGCGGGGACGGCCGTCCACATGCGCGAAGTAATCCGCGTCGGTGTAGGGCTCGCTCACGCCGCGGGAGGCGAGAACATCCTCGAACATGCGCGCCCACGCGCGCATGTGCACCTCCGCGGTCGGGGTGATGACCCCGTCGAGGTCGAAGAGATGGGCCGTGCAGTCGGCCGGTGCCAGAGAGCGCTCAACAGTCACGCAGCCATGCTACGGGGGTCTGCTCCATGGGTCCTGGTCCTCGCGGACCTCGTGGCGGGTCTGTGCGACGTGGGCTACTCTTCCCTCGTCCGTCCCCGCGCGAGTGCGCCGGGTCGGAGCTTCGACGACACTCCCGAGGAGACGATGACTGTCGCGGACCCGCTGCCCGCGATCGACGCGGTGCGGCGAGAGCTCGAGATCGACGAGCAGATCCTCGAGGGCACCCGCCGCGTGCGGGCGATCCTCACCCTGACCACCTCCCTGGACCCGGCCCCTGCCCAGCTGTGGCCGCTGCTGACCCGTCCCGGCGAGCTCGCCGAGTGGTTCGGGCCCGTCGCCGGGGACCTCCATGAGGGCGGAGCGTTCATCGCCCCGCGCGGAGCCCACGGCCGCGTCCTGGTGAGTCAGGAGCCGCACCGGCTCAGCCTCACCTGGGCGGACGGCGGGGACGAGGGGACGCTCACCCTGCGCCTGGACCCCGAGGACGACGGCAGCACCCTGCTGGTGCTGCGTCACAGCGCCCTGCTGGACGCCGAGGAGTTCGAGCGCACCGGCCCCGGCGTGATCGCCCTGCGCTGGGAGGTGGTGCTGCTCGCGCTCGCCGCCCGCACCTCCGGCTGGGACTCCTCCTGCCTGCTCGAGGCGCCCGTCCCGAGCCCGGACTGGCTGCGCAGCCCCGAGGGCCGTGCTCACCTGCGCTCCTGGTCGGTGCGCTGGGCGGCGGCGGCCGTCGCCGCAGGGGTGGGGGAGCGGGTCGCGCGCCGCGGCGAGGACGGTGCGGTCGAGGCGTTCCTGACGGCTCTCGGAGGCTGAGCCGCCGGGCCTGACCCGTCGGCCGCGTTCGTCGGCCCTGACCCGCAGGGAGGGCAAGGAGCGGTCCGCCCTGCGGAACTCTTTGCCTCGGCTCACGATCCGGTGACAGACTCCGGGCGTGGCTTCCCCGACCCCGCGCTCCCTCTCCGAGGCTGAGCGCACCCCGGGACAGGTCATCCGCTCCCTGGTCC
>DAHVRS010000141.1 GCA_027322375.1 Brachybacterium sp.
CACCGACGCCTTCCACGAGCGCTACCAGCGCACCCGGCGCAGGGTGAGGCAGCTGCACGAGGAGATCTTCTACCGCCCCCTGCTGCTGACCTCCTCCCAGCTCAGCGACGGCGAGATCCGCCTCAGCCAGGACGAGGCCAGCGCCCGCCTCGCCGCGATCGGCTACCGCGATCCCGGCCGGGCGCTCTCCCACATCGCCGCGCTCACGGAAGGCATCTCTCGCCGCGCCAAGATCCAGCGCCAGCTGCTGCCCGCGATGCTCGAATGGTTCGCCGACGGTGTGGACCCGGACCTGGGGCTGCTCGCCTTCCGCCGCCTCTCCGACACGATCGGCTCCGCGCACTGGTATCTGGGGATGCTGCGCGATTCGGGCGTCGCCGCGAAGCGCCTCACCCACGTCCTCGCCTCCGGGAAGTTCGTGGGCGAGCAGCTCGAGCAGATCCCCGAAGGGGTGCGCTGGCTGGCCCGCGACGCCCAGCTGACGCCACTCTCCCGTGACGTGCTGGGACGGGAGTTCCTCGCCGTCATCTCCCGCGTGGACGAGGTGGACGAGGCCCGCGACGTGCTGCGCCGTACCCGGAACCGCGAGCTGCTGCGCATCGCCCTCGCCCATCTCACCGGACTCGCGAGCCCCGCCGAGATCGCCCGCGCCCTCACCGACGTCGCCGAGGCGGTGCTCGAGGCCGGGCTGCTCGTCGCTCTGCACGTCGTGGCCCGCGAACGGGACGCCGTGGGGGAGGACGCCGAGACCCTCGATTCCGTCCCCGAGGTCGACGAGGACACCGCCCGGCGCCTCCGCGAGCGCCGCTCCGACCCCGCCCGCGCCCTCGGCATCGAGATGGCCGTGATCGGGCTGGGCAGCTTCGGGGCGCGCGAGATGGGCTACTCCTCCGACGCCGACGTGCAGTTCCTGACCATCGATCGCGGCGCCGGTGCGGACACCGTCGAGATCGCGATCGCGGTCGCGACCCGCACGCAGAAGATCCTCAACGGCCCCACCGCCCGCTCCGACATGCGCGTCAGCGCGGACCTGCGCCCCGAGGGGAAGGTGGGCCCGCTGGCGCGCAGCCTCGAGTCGTGGACCGACTATTACCGCCGCGACGCCGAGACCTGGGAGAAGCAGGCCCTGCTGCGCGCCCGCCCCATCGTCGCCTCCGAGGCGGTCGCCGCGACGCTGAGAGCGGAGATGGACCGCCACCGCTATCCCGCAGGCGGCCTGCCCGCCGCGGACCGGCAGCGGATCACCCGGATGAAGGCGCGAGTGGAGTCCGAGCGCCTGCCCCGCAACGCCGATCCCTCCCGGCACGTGAAGCTGGGCCGCGGCGGGATGACGGACGTGGAGTGGATCGCGCAGCTGCTCGCCCTCGAGCACGGCCACGAGCTCGAGGACCTGCGCACCCCGCGCACCCTCGACGTGCTCCGTGCCGCGGCCGCGCACGAGCTCCTGCCCGCCCGCGAGGTGGAGGAGCTCGAGGAGGCATGGCTGCTGGGCTGGCAGGTGCGGCGCGGACTGTTCCTGTGGAAGGGCCGCGAGGGCGACGTCCTGCCCACGGACCGCCACGACCTGCGCGCGCTCGCGATGCTCATCGACGGCGAGGACGGCACCGCCGCCGAGCTCGAGGAGCGCTATCTGCGCCTGACCCGCCGCGCCCGCAACATCGCCGAACGCGTCATCTTCGGCGAGGAGAGCTGAGGCGGGGCGGGATGAGGCGAGGCGGGATGAGGCGGGGCGGGATGACGGGATGTTCGGGCGGTGCGGTGTGATCCCTCCGCCCGGCACGGCGTGCCGCAGCCGGTGCAGGGCCCCGGCGCACGCCGGGCGGCGTAGTCTCGGGTGGTTCCCCTGCTCCCGCCGCTCCGAGGACTCATGACCACGCCTTCTCTCAGCGCCGACACGCCCCGCGGCCGCATGTACCGCCTCGAGCCCGAGGGCCCGCTGATGTACCCGTCGATCACCACCGTCGCCGGGATGCGCGCCAAGGACTTCCTCCAGGGCTGGTACGCGACGATGGCCTCGAAGCGGGCACTGGAGATGTACTCCTGGCTGGACCGCAACCCCCAGCGCGCCGCCGCCGAGATCTCCCGCGTCACCCGCGACAAGTGGGGCACGCAGAAGCGGATCGCCGCCGCCGCGCCCGAGTACACCGCGGCCGCCGCGGACTTCGGCACCCTCGTCCACGCCGCCTGCGAGGATTGGGGCCGCACCGGCATCCGGCCCGCCCCTGCCCAGGTGGGGGAGATCGCGGAGCGGATGCGCGCCGAGCATGGCGCCTTCGCCGCGGAGAAGGACCCGCGCGCTCTCATCCAGCGCGCCGAGGTGCGCCTGGACGGCTACGCCCGCTTCCTCGACGACTTCCAGCCCGAGTTCGTCGAGGTCGAGCAGACCGTCGTGAACCACACCGTCGGCTACGCCGGCACTACCGACGCGATCGTGAAGATCGGCAACACTCTGCTGAGCGCCGACATCAAGACCTCCAAGACGGTCCGCGGCGACTACGCCCTGCAGGGGGTCGCGGTGTGCCGGGCCGAGCAGCTCCTGGACGATGACGGCACCGTGCGCGAGATGCCCGAGCTCACCGGCGCGTTCATCATCCACCTGCCCGAGGCGGGCGGCTACCAGGCCGTGCCGCTGAAGACGGGCGAGGAGGAGTTCGAGGTGTTCCGCTCGCTGCGCGCCGCCTGGGCCTTCCAGCCCGATGAGTGCGCGCTCGCGCCCGCCACGGACCCCAAGGGCCTCGTCCTCTCCCTGCTGCGCACCAAGGGCGGGCTCGACGCGCTCGGCTGAGCAACACCCCGTCACCCACAGCGCGCCGGTCTCCAGCGGGGGCCGGCGCGCTCGTGCATGCGGGCGCAAAGTCCTGCCCCGATGTCTCTTGCCACGGATTGAACACGCGTATATCGTATTGAACGTCAGTTCAGCCGTGGGGCGTTCTGCCCCGCACCTCAGGCAGGAGACCCGATGGACCCCCGCGTTCCCGCCGACGAGCGCATCCTTCAGGCTGCGCTCGCACGCATCGCCGTCGATGGACTCGGTGCCCCGCTGCGTACTGTCGCACAGGACGCAGGGGTCAGCGCGGGCCTGATCATCCACCACTTCGGCTCTCGCGAGAAGCTCCTCGACGCGTGTGACCAGCGGGTGCTAGAGGTGACACAGCAGCAGAAGCACTCCGCGCTCACCGGCGGGGGAGGCGCGATGCTCGCGCAGCTCGCCGCCGCCGAGGAGTACGCACCCGTTGTGGGCTACGTGCTGCGCAGGCTCCAGGCGGGCGGTCCGCTCGCCCAGCGGCTGATCGAGGACTTCGTCGCGGGCGCCGCCGACTACATCGAGGAGGGGGTCCGGGCCGGGGTGATCAGCCCCAGTCGCGATCCGGAGGCCCGGGTGCGGGTGCTCGTGCACATGGCGCTCGGCTCGCTCGTCCTGCAGCTGCCCGGGCAGCACTCCCCGCTGGACCTCGCGGACCTGCCCCGCTGGATGCGGGAGTACACCGACTCCCTGGTCGCGCCGCTGCTGGAGCTCTACACCACCCCGCTGCTGACCGACTCCTCCCTGCTCGAGACCTATCTCGCCACGCAGCCCGAGCCCGCTGCCGGTCCTGGGGGATCTGCACCGTCCACCGACAGGAGCACGCCATGACCGCCTCCGACCCCGCAATCCTCGTCCGCGACCTCACGAAGACCTTCGGTGCCTTCACCGCACTGGACGGCTTCGACCTCACCGTGCCGCGCGGCGAGGTGACCGGCTTCCTCGGCCCCAACGGCGCGGGCAAGTCGACCACCATCCGCATCCTGCTGGGCCTGCTGCGCGCGAGCTCCGGGACCGTGCAGGTGCTGGGTCGCGACCCCTGGACCCACGCCGTGGACATCCATCACCGGCTCGCCTACGTCCCCGGGGACACGAACCTGTGGCCGGGCCTGACCGGGGGAGAGGCGATCGACGTCCTCACCCGCGGGGAGAACAGCGAGCAGCATCGCCGGCGCCGTGATGCGCTGATCGAGCGCTTCGAGCTGGACCCCACCAAGAAGGCCCGCACCTACTCCAAGGGCAACCGGCAGAAGGTCGCTCTCATCGCAGCGCTCTCACGCGATGTGGACCTGTACGTCCTGGACGAACCCACCTCGGGCCTGGACCCGCTGATGGAAGCGATCTTCACCGACGAGGTGCAGCGCCTGCGCGCCGACGGCCGCACCGTGCTGCTCTCCAGCCACATCCTCGCCGAGGTCGAGAAGCTCTGCGACACGGTCACGATCATCCGCGCCGGGAAGGCCGTGGAGTCCGGCACCCTCGCCGAGCTGCGCCACCTCACC
>DAHVRS010000218.1 GCA_027322375.1 Brachybacterium sp.
GGGTTGTCGGTGATCAGACCCGCGTCCATCGTCAGCAGATGGCGCAGGGTCGGCTCGCGCTCGTCTCCCGCGAGCTCGAAGGCGCCGGCCGCCTCGGGCACGTGGGCGGAGACGGGGTCCTCGAGCCGCAGCGCGCCCTCGTCGCGCAGGGCGAGGATCGTCGCGGCGGTGAAGGACTTCGTCATCGAGGCGATGCGGGAGATCGTGGCCCGGTCCATCGGGGCATCACCCTCGGCGGGATGACCATCCTCCAGGGCGCGGTGACCGGCGGCGCCGTGGCCGAGCACGGCCTGCTCATGTGCGTGACCGCCGATCACAGCCCAGGTCACCCCGGAGGTGCGGTGCTCGGCGACGGCGGTGTCGAAGAGGGCGGCGATCGCCTCGAGAGTCGAGGCGGGAACGGCAGAGCTGGTCACAGGCATGGTCCTCACTGTAGGGGCGGGTCGGGAACGTGCGGGGGCTCTTCGCTCGATGGTCGCGGCGCTGCGCAGTAGAAGGCGTGGACGAGCGCGGCGACCTCCTCGCCCATCACCTCGGCGAGCCGGCCCACATCCGCGTGGTGCGGGTCGAAGACGCCCGGCGCGGGCGCTGCCGGGCCGTCGGCGCCGGAGGGTTGGCCGTCGGAGGCACCGTCCTCGGTCTCCGGTCCTGCGCCATCGGCTGGTTCGTCGGCCGACGGGACCGACGGGACCGACGGGACGGAGCCCGCTGGGCTCGCCGAAGCTGCAGCGCCCACCGAACCCGCAGTATCGGCAGGGGCTGACGGCTCGAGCGGTGCGACGAGGTCCTCGAGCGTGAACCCGCGCAGGGTCAGCAGCAGCAGAGGTGACTCGTCCACCGCCTCGACCAGCACGTACAGCAGGGCGGAGACGTGTCGGCAGGGCCCTGGCCAGTCCAGGCAGGAGCAGTCGTGGCTGAGCTCGGAGGCGTCGCTCGGCAGGAGGGACAGCTCATGCTGGGCGAGCTCGCGCTCGATCGCTTCGGGGTACTCCCCGGCCGCGAAGCGGGCGGGCAGCTCGGGATGAGCGCGGGCGACGTGGAGGAACGCCTCGCGGTCGCCGGGACGCAGGGCGGGCAGCTCGATCCGGGCCTCGTGGAGGTGGCCGAGCCCGTCCTGCACCGCGCCGCGGGCCACGCTCGTGTCCACGTCGAGCCACTGCACATGCCCGGCCCGGGCGTCGGACTTCCCGCGCGCCACCCGGGAGGGGCCCAGCAGCGTCTCGCCCTTCTCGCGCAGGGTGATCGCGTGCCAGGACGTGCCGATCGGGCCGCGGCGGGAGCGCAGGGTGATGCTCATCGGTCCTCGCCTCCGTCGTCCTCCAGGGACAGCAGGCGCAGCAGGCGGGAGTCGTCGAGGTCCGCGAGCCAGTCCTCGCCGGGGCCCACGGTCAGCTCGGCCAAAGCCTGCTTGTCCGCGAGCACGGTGTCGATCTTCTCCTCGACAGTCCCGGCGCTGACCAGCTTGTTCACCATCACGTCGCGGCGCTGCCCGATCCGGAAGGCGCGGTCGGTGGCCTGGTTCTCCACCGCCGGGTTCCACCACCGGTCCATGTGGACCACGTGGTTCGCGGCGGTGAGGGTGAGCCCGGTGCCGCCCGCGCGCAGGCTCAGCAGCATGAGGCCGGGCCGGTCGCGGTGCTCCTGGAACTCGGCGACCATCCGGTCCCGTTCGGGCTTCGCGACCCCGCCGTGGAGGAAGGGCACCTCGATCCCGTACTCCGCGAAGCGCTCCTGCCAGTAGGGGACCAGGAGGTGCCCGAAGGTCGTGAACTGGGTGAATACCAGCGCCTTCTGTCCCTCCTCGAAGGCGGTGCTCAGCAGATCATCCACCAGCTCGAGCTTCCCCGAGCGGTGCTCCTCGCCGTTCATGAGCGGCGACCCGTCGCCGAGATAGTGGGCGGGGTGGTTGCACACCTGCTTCAGCCTCGTGATCGCGGAGACGACCATGGTGCGGCGGGTGTTCTGGTCGGCGCCGTCGATCTGGGCCATGAGCTCCTGGACGATCGCCTCGTAGAGCCCGGCCTGCTCGGGGGTCAGATTCACCACGCGGTGCAGCTCGATCTTCTCCGGCAGGTCCGCGATGATCGAGCGGTCCGTCTTCAGGCGGCGCTGGATGAACGGCGAGGTGATGAGCTTCAGCCGGCTGAGCGCCCCGGCCTCGCCCTCCTCTTCGATGGGCTTGGCGACGTTCTCTTCGAAGGTCTTCGCCGGGCCCAGCAGGCCGGGGTTCACGACCTCCATGAGGGAGTGGAGATCGGCGAGACGGTTCTCGACCGGGGTGCCGGTCAACGCCAGGCGGTGCGTGGCGTGCAGGGCCCGGGCGGCCTTCGTGACCTGGGTGCCGGGGGTCTTCACGTGCTGGGCCTCGTCCAGGACGATCCGGTGCCAGGGGACGGCGGAGAGGATCGGCAGGTCGCGGGCGAGCAGTGAGTAGGTCGTGATGACCAGGTCCAGGTCCGCGGCGCCCGCCACGAAGGACTCATCGCGCAGCCGGTCCCCGCCGTGGTGGACGTGCACGGAGAGGTGCGGGGCGAACTTTGCCGCCTCCCGCTGCCACGCGCCGACCACGGACATCGGGCACACGAGCAGGGTGGGGCCCACCTCGGCGGGCGGAACCGCCGGGGTCGTCAGCGTCTCGGGCACGCCCTCCCGCTCCCGGCACAGCAGGGCGAGGACCTGCATCG
>DAHVRS010000162.1 GCA_027322375.1 Brachybacterium sp.
GCGCCGAGATCGCCGCCGAGCTCGAGGAGCGCCTTGCGGACGTCGAGCCGGTGGACGTCTACTTCGAGACGGTCGAGCCGTATCTGACCACCCTGCCCGGCTCCGGCTTCCACGCGATGATCCTCGCCGCCGGTGGCCGGAACATCTTCGATGACGCCTCCGGCGGCGATGCCCAGGAGGAGCTCACCGTCGACCCTGCTGAAGTGGTGCTGCGCGATCCGGAGTTCATCGTCCACGAGTTCGAGCCGTCGGCCGCGCCGGTCGACCGCTTCGAGGCGCTGCGCGAGGAGATCACCTCCCGCCCCGGATGGTCCGGGATGAGCGCCCTCGCAGAGGGCCGCCTGGCGCTCGCCAACGGCTGGGCCACCAGCGCGCTCGGCAAGTCGCTCGGCGCGCTCTACCTCGCCTCCTGGCTCCACCCCGAGGAGATGGACGGCGTGGACCCCGACGCGTACCTCACCCGCTGGGTCACCGAGTTCCAGGACACCGAGCTGCCCGATCCCACCGCCTACGTGCAGGGACCCACGGACGAGGGGACCTCGGCATGACGGCGACCGCTCAGCGCCCTGCCACCGGTGAGAAGGCAGCCCCCGCGCCGACTCCGGCACGACGCCGCGAGGCCCGGACCGTCGCCGTGCTCGTGGGCGGCGTGACCCTCTCCCTCCTCGCCCTGCTCGTCTCCGTCACCGTCGGCACCGCCGGAATCGGGATCGGGGACGTGGTCCGCGCCGTGAAGGTCAGCATCGTCGGCGGCACGATCAGCGCGGACTTCGCCTCGACCTACTCGGTCATCACCCAGCTGCGCCTGCCGCGCGTGCTGCTCGCCTTCACCGCCGGGGCCGCGCTGTCCGTCTCCGGCGTCCTCATGCAGGGCCTGCTGCGGAACCCCCTGGTCAGTCCCTTCACGCTCGGCGTCTCGCCGGCTGCGGCCTTCGGCGCCGCGCTGGTGATCACCCTCGCCGGCAGCAGCCAGCTGCCCGCCTGGGCCACGATCGCCGGCGCCATGGTGATGGCTCTGGCCGTCTCCGCGCTCGTGCTCGGCATCGCCACCGCACGCCGCATGGCGGTCGCGACCCTGCTGCTGCTCGGCATCGCGATGACCCAGATCTTCGAAGCGCTCACCTCCGCACTCCAGTTCACCGCCAACGAGAACACCCTCCAGGCGATCATCCGCTGGACCTTCGGCTCGGTGAACGACGCGGTCTGGTCCGACGTCCACATCGTCGGCGGGGTCGCGCTGATCGCCCTGCCGCTGACGCTCTTCTTCGCCAAGGACCTCAACGCCATCGCCTTCGCGGGCGATGACGCGGCCCGCAGCTTCGGCGTGAACGTGGGCCCGATCCGGATCGGGCTGATCTCCCTCGCGGTCGCGCTCGCGGCCGTGGTCGTCTCCTTCTGCGGCATCATCGGATTCGTGGGTCTCGTGGGCCCGCACATCGCGCGACTCGCGATCGGCGGCGACCACCGCCACCTGCTGCCCTTCGCGGCACTGTCCGGTGGTCTGCTGCTGCTCGTCGCCGACGCGGTGGGCCGCACGGTCATCGCCCCGGCCGTCGTGCCCGTCGGCATCGTGGTCGCCTTCATCGGCGGCCCCGTGTTCGTGTACCTCATCCTCACCCGAAGGAACACCCTGAAGTGAGCCTCTCCGTCCAGCACCTCTCCTTCGCCTACGGGACCCGGCAGATCCTCGAGGACGTGACCTTCGAGGTCGCCTCCGGCGCCTTCTGCGCCCTGCTCGGCCCGAACGGCTCCGGCAAGTCCACGCTGGTCAAGGCCATCGCGGGGGTTCACCGGGCCCGCTCGGGCAGCATCGCCGTCGAGGGGCGGGACACCGCGGCGCTGGGCAGGCGAGAGCTCGCGCGCGTGGTCGGCTACGTGCCGCAGGCGGGCGACGCTCCCTTCGACCTCACCGTCCGCGAGGCGGTCATGCTGGGGCGCACCCCGCACTTCGGCTTCGCCCCGCGCGCCGAGGACCACGCCGCGGTCGAGGACGCGATCCAGCGGATGGGACTGTCCGAGATCGCCGAGCGCTCCCTCTCTGAGCTCTCCGGCGGGCAGCAGCAGCGCGCCCTCATCGCCCGCGCCCTCGCCCAGAACACGCGCGTGCTCCTGCTGGACGAGCCCACCTCCGCCCTCGACCTGCGCTACCAGATCGAGACTCTCCAGCTGGTGCGCCGCATCACCCGCGAGGAGGGCATCAGCGCCCTCATCGCGATCCACGACCTCAACCACGCCGCCCGCTACTGCGACCAGGTCGTGGTGCTGCACGGCGGCCGGCTCGTCGCCGACGGCGCCCCGCAGCACGCCTACGAGGAGGCGACCCTGCGGACCGTCTACGAAGTCGATGTCGAGGTCACAGGCCACGACGGGGCCGTCGAGGTGCGGCCGCGCATCGACGCCGCGGGCGTGACCCGCACCGGCGGGGAGCTCGCGGACACCGCCGAGGTCGCAGCACGATGAGCTTGACGTTCGACGCGGTGATCGTCGGCGGAGGGCCCCGCGGGGTCGCGACCGTGCTGCGGCTCGCGGCGCGGGCTTCGTCATGCGACGCAGCGCCGCTCCGGGTCGCGCTCGTCGACGCGGTCGCCGTCGGCCCCGGCGCGACCTGGGACGTGGAGCAGCCGGCGGAGTACCTCAACAACACCCAGGCCCGTGCGACGACCGTCCACCCCGATGGCTCGACTCCGATGAGCGGCCCGGCCGCGGAGGGACCCGATCTCGTCGCCTGGGCACGGCAGATAGCGGCCGACGGCACGCATGCGGCGGGGGAGTGGGTGGTGGCCGAGGCCGCGGAGCTCGGGCCCGACGACTTCCCGAGCCGCCGCCTGCAGGGCGTCTACTTCCGCGACCAGCTCGAGGCGGCGATCGCGAGCGGGCACGTCCAGGTCGAGGAGTTCCTCGGACTCGCGGTCGATGTGCGGGCCGACGGGACGCTGCGCACCGTCGTCCTCGAGGACGGACGGCGGCTCACCGCGCCCACCGTGGTCCTCGCGCAGGGAATGATCCAGGCGCGGCGCGGGCGCGAAGTCGCTGAGCTCGTCGAGGTCGCTGAGCGCCTTGGCCTGCGCTATGTCGAACCCGGCATGCCCGCCGAGCGCGAGTACACCGGCCTGCCCGCCGGGGAGGACGTGCTGGTGCGCGGCCTCGGCGCGAACTTCTTCGACGTCATCGGCCAGCTCGTCGCCGACTGGGGCGGGCAGCTCGCACCCGTCTCCGGCGACCCTCACGGCCGGCTGCGCTATCACCAGACCTGCCGCGAACCGCGGCTGCTGGTCGGCTCCCGCCGTGGCATCCCGTATCGCGCGAAGCCCGACGGCGGCCGGCCCGTGCGCCCCTTCACCCCGCGCTGGGCGGGGCCAGCGTTCTTCGACGCCCTCGCCGAGCGC
>DAHVRS010000166.1 GCA_027322375.1 Brachybacterium sp.
GCCGCCGCTGAGGTCGTCATCGGCCTGGCGATCGTCGTCTCCATCTTCCGAACCCGCCGGTCGGCGTCCATCGACGACGTCAACCTGCTCAAGAACTGACGGGGAGCAACGTGCTAATGCTGGGAACGCCGGCCCTGTCCGCGCGCACTGCCGTGGTTGACGCCGCCGCGGCAGGCGGCGCCGCATCCTACGCCTGGCTCATGATCGCGCTGCCGCTGCTGGGCGCAGCGGTGCTTCTCCTCGCCGGCCGCCGCTCCGACGCGTGGGGCCACTGGCTGGGGGTGCTCGCCTCGGCAGGGTCGTTCGTCGTCGGCCTCCTCGTCGTCCTCCAGCTCATCGGGCTGGAGCCGGACGAGCGGGTGCTGAGCCTGCACCTGTTCACCTGGCTGCCCGTCGGTGACCTCACGGTGAACGCGGGGCTGCAGCTCGACCCGCTGTCGATGTCCTTCGTCATGCTCGTCACCTTCGTGGGCACGCTCATCCACGTGTACTCGGTGGCGTACATGGAGCACGACGTCGACCGCCGCCGGTTCTTCGCCTACCTCAACCTCTTCGTCGCCGCGATGCTCCTCCTCGTGCTCGCGGACTCCTACGCCGTGCTGTTCGTCGGCTGGGAGGGCGTGGGCCTGGCCTCCTACCTGCTCATCGGGTTCTGGAACCACCGCACCGACTACGCCGTCGCCGCGAAGAAGGCCTTCGTCATGAACCGCGTCGGCGACGTCGGCCTGCTGCTCGCGATGATGATGATGTTCGCGGCGTTCGGGGCGGTCGACTTCCAGGGCGTCTTCGCCGGTGCGGCAGGCGCGAGCCAGGGCATGCTTACCGTCGTCGGGCTGCTCCTCCTGCTCGCCGCCTGCGGCAAGTCGGCGCAGTTCCCGCTGCAGGCGTGGCTCGGGGACGCGATGGCGGGCCCCACCCCGGTCTCCGCGCTCATCCACGCCGCGACCATGGTGACCGCCGGGGTGTACCTCGTCGTGCGCTCCGGCCCGATCTTCGAGGGCGCGCCGGGGGCCCAGCTCGCTGTCGTCGTCGTCGGTGCGATCACCCTCCTGTTCGGGGCGATCGTCGGGATGGCGAAGGATGACATCAAGAAGGTGCTCGCCGCCTCGACGATGTCCCAGATCGGCTACATGATGCTCGCCGCGGGCCTGGGACCGGTCGGTGCCGCGTTCGCCATCCTCCACCTCATCACCCACGGCTTCTTCAAGGCGGGGCTCTTCCTCGGCGCCGGGTCGGTCATGCACGCCATGGACGACGAGGTCGACATGCGCCGCTTCGGGGGCCTGGGCAAGTACATGAAGGTCACCTGGCTGACGTTCGCCGCGGGCTGGCTGGCGATCATCGGGTTCCCGGGCCTGTCCGGGTTCTGGAGCAAGGACCTCATCATCGAGGCGGCGTTCGTCGGCGAGGGCTGGCGCCCGTGGGTGTTCGGCACCGTCGCGCTGCTCGCCGCGGGGCTCACCGCGTTCTACATGTCGCGGCTGTTCTTCATGACCTTCCACGGCGAGGAGCGCTGGGCGCCCACGAGCGAGGGCAAGAAGCAGCGGCCCCACGAGTCCCCGGCGCTCATGACCGTGCCGATGGTCATCCTCGCGGTCGGCTCCGTCGGGCTGGGAGCCGCGCTCGTCGTCGGTGACACCTTCACCAGCTGGCTCGAGCCGGCGGTCGGCGCCGTCGAGCACCACGACCCCGTCATCCCGATCCCCGTCATCATGGGCGCGACCATCGTCCTCATGGCCCTGGGCGTCTTCCTCGCCTGGCGCCAGTACGGCGCGTCCACCGTCCCCGTCGAGGCCCCCCGCGGCTCCGTGCTCACCCGTGCCGCGCGGCAGGACCTCTACCAGGACGCCGTCAACGAAGGAGTGTTCATGCGTCCGGGGCAGTACCTCACCCGTGCCCTCGTCTACGGCGACTCCGCCGTGGTCGACGGCGCGGTCATGGGCCTGGCCCGTGGCACGTCCGGGATGGGTGGGTGGCTGCGCCGCCTCCAGACCGGCTACATCCGCTCGTACGCCGCGATCATGCTCGTCGGTGTCGTCGCCGCCCTTGTCGTCGTCCTCGCCGCGCGCGGCTGATCCGGGAAAGCGAACATGCAGACAATCAGCGACCTTCCCTGGCTGAGCATCCTCATCGTCGTGCCGCTCGTGGCGGCCGCGCTGATCTGGCTCGTGCCGGCCCTGCAGCGCGTGGCCCGCACCGTCGGGCTCGTCGTCTCGCTGCTCGTCCTCGCCGGCTTCGTCGTCATGGCCACCGGCTTCGACTTCGGGGCCGCGGCGGAGCACCAGCTCACCGAGCAGGCCTCGTGGATCCCCCAGCTCGGGGTCTCCTACGCCGTGGGCGTCAACGGCCTGGGCCTGGCGCTCGTGGGGCTGTCGGTCTTCCTCGTCCCGGTCGCGCTGCTCGCCGCCTGGCGGGAGCAGGAGGTCGTGCCGGAGGGGGCCGTCGTCGCCCGGCGGCAGGCCGGCTTCGTCGCGCTCGTGCTGGCGCTCGAGGCCACCATGGTCGCCGTCTTCTCGGCGCGTGACGTCTTCCTCTTCTACGTCGTCTTCGAGGCGATGCTCATCCCGGTGTACTTCCTCATCGGGAGCTACGGCGGGCCGCGGCGCCGCTACGCCGCGTTCAAGTTCCTCATCTACTCCCTGGCCAGCGGGCTCATCATGCTCGTCGGGGTCATCGCCCTGGGCATCCTCGGCCCCGGCGGCCCGGACGGCTTCCTCGTCGACACGCTCGCCGGTGCCGAGCTCGGCGTGTGGCAGGAGCGCTGGATCTTCATCTCCTTCTTCATCGCCTTCGCGGTCAAGGCGCCGATGTGGCCGGTGCACACCTGGCTGCCCGACGCCGCCCAGCAGGCCTCTCCGGGGACGTCGGCTCTGCTCGTCGGGGTGCTGGACAAGGTCGGCACCTTCGGGATGCTCGCGCTGTGCCTCCCGCTCTTCCCGGAGGCCTCGCGCTGGGCCGCCCCGGTCATCATCGTGCTGGCCGTGATCTCCGTGCTCTACGGGGCGCTCGTCGCCCTGGGGCAGCGCGACATCATGCGGCTCGTCGCCTTCACGTCGGTGTCCCACTTCGGCTTCATCGTCCTGGGCATCTACGTGCGCGAGGAGGTCGCCCTCACCGGGGCGATGCTCTACATGGTCGCCCACGGCGTCTCGACCGCCGCGCTGTTCCTCATCTCCGGGTTCCTCACCCAGCGGGGAGGCACCCAGCAGATCGCCGCGTACGGCGGCATGCAGCGGGTGACGCCGGTGCTCGCGGGCACCTGGCTGGTCGCCGGCCTGGCGACGCTGTCGCTGCCCGGCCTGTCCGGGTTCGTCCCGGAGTACCTCGTCCTCCTCGGGACCTTCCGGGTGAACATCGTCGCCGCCGCGTTCGCCGTGCTCGCGGTCATCGCCGCCGCGCTGTACATCCTCCTGCCCTACCAGCGGATGTTCACCGGCCCGCGCAACGAGAGCCTCGCCGCACTGCCCGACCTCGGCGCGCGGGAGAAGTGGGTCGTCGCGCCGCTCGTCGCCGCGATGCTCGCCCTGGGCTTCGTGCCCGGGCCGGTCATCGACGTGCTGCGGCCGGTGGCGCAGGAGGCCGCGATCGAGCAGCCCAGCTCGCTGGACACCGCGACCGGTGCTGGACCTGACGGATCGAGCGACGCGGCAGCCGCGGTCGCCGAGGGGAGCGAGAAGTGAACTTCGTCCCACCGCACATCGACTGGGCGGCGCTGACGCCCGTCCTCATCGTGCTCGGAGCCGGCCTCCTCGGCGTGCTCGTCGCCGGGTTCGTGCCCCGCCGGGCACGGCGTGGCGTCCAGGTGGCACTGGCGGCCCTGGCGACGGCGTCCGCGCTCGTCGCGGTCGTGTGGCGCTGGACCGTGGTCCAGGTCGAGGGACCGCGCGAGATCGTCGGTGGCTCCCTCATCGAGGACGGTCCGGCACTCCTGGCGCAGGGGATCATCGCGCTCGTCGCGCTCGTCGGCCTGCTCGTCGTCGCCGACCGCTCCGAGTGGGGCGAGGACGCGTTCGCCGCGCAGGCGGCCACCCGTCCGGGCAGCCCGGACGAGGACGAGGCCCAGCGGGCCGGGATGAGCCAGACCGAGGTCTTCCCGCTCGTCCTGTTCGCCACCGGCGGCATGCTGCTGTTCCCCGCCGCGGGTGACCTCGTCATGATGTTCGTCGCGCTCGAGGTGCTCTCGCTGCCGCTCTACCTCCTGTCCGGGATGGCGCGCCGTCGCCGCCTGCTGTCGCAGGAGGCCGCGCTGAAGTACTTCGTCCTCGGCGCCTTCTCCTCGGCGTTCTTCCTCATGGGTGCCGCCCTGCTCTACGGCTTCTCCGGCAGCGTGCGGCTCTCCGAGCTCGCCATGGCGGTCCCGAGCACGGTGGGGATGGACGGCCTGCTCCTCGCGGGCAGCGTGCTGCTCGTCATCGGCCTGCTCTTCAAGGTCGGCGCGGTGCCGTTCCACACCTGGACCCCGGACGTCTACCAGGGCGCCCCGACCCCGATCACCGGGTTCATGGCGGCCGCGACGAAGATCGCCGCTTTCGGCGCGCTGCTCCGCTTCGCCTACGTCGTCGTCCCCGGGCTCGGCTGGGACCTGGAGCCGCTGCTCTGGGGCATCGCGGTCCTCACCATGGGGGTCGGCACTGTCATCGCGATCGTCCAGACTGACGTCAAGCGGATGCTCGCCTACTCCTCGATCGCGCACGCCGGGTTCGTGCTCGTCGGGGTCATCGCCCTGGTCGAGGAGGGCATCGGCGCGGTGCTCTTCTACCTCCTGGCCTACGGCCTGGCCACGGTCGGCGCCTTCGCCGTCGTCACCCTCGTCCGTGAGCGGGACGGGGCCGGCACCGTCACCGGTGAGGCGCTGCACCTGTCCCAGTGGGCGGGCCTGGGGCGCCGCAGCCCGGCGCTGGCGCTGGCGATGACCCTGTTCCTCCTGTCCTTCGCCGGCATCCCGCTCACCGGAGGGTTCATCGGGAAGTTCGCCGTCTTCGCGGCCGGGGTGCAGGGCGGGGCCACCGTGCTCGTCGTCCTCGCCGTCCTGGCCAGCGCGGCCGCCGCGTTCTTCTACGTCCGGCTCGTCGTGCTCATGTTCTTCACCGAGCCCGACGGCGAACGCACCGCCGTGGTCAAGTCCGAGGGCCTCACCTCGGTGGCCGTCGCCGTGTGCGCGCTGGGCACGGTGCTGCTCGGCGTCGTGCCCGGACCGGTCCTCGACCTCGCCGGGCAGGCGGCGGCGTTCCTCCCGTGACCACCGCCGGATTCCAGCTCGGGGACGAGGAGCTCACCGACCGCATCGCCGCCCGGATGGCGAAGGTGGAGGAGCGCCTCGAGGAGGCGGTCACCGGCGCCGACGAGCTCGTCGACGGCCCGCTGCGGCACCCCGCCGCGGCGGGCGGGAAGCGGCTGCGCCCGGCGCTCACGCTGCTCACCGCCGAGCTCGGCGACACCGGCCGCGACGAGGTGACCCGGGCCGCGGTCGCCGTCGAGCTCACCCACCTCGCCACGCTCTACCACGACGACGTCATGGACTCCGCCGCCATGCGGCGCGGGGCGCCGAGCGCGCACGCCGTGTGGGACAACTCGGTGGCGATCCTCACCGGTGACCTCCTCTTCGCGCGCGCCTCCCAGCTCGTGGCCTCGCTCGGCGCCGAGGCGGTACGCGTCCACGCCGAGACCTTCGAGCGGCTGTGCCTGGGCCAGCTGCACGAGACCCTCGGCCCCCGGGACGGCGAGGACCCGATCGCGCACTACATCCAGGTGCTCGCGGACAAGACCGGATCCCTCATCGCCGCCTCCGCCCGGTACGGCGCGGTGTTCAGCGGGGCGGGTGCCGAGGTCGCGGCGGTCCTCGAGGAGTACGGCGAGAAGGTCGGGGTGGCCTTCCAGCTCGCGGACGACGTCATCGACCTGGCCTCCGACGCCGAGACGACGGGCAAGACCCCGGGTACGGACCTGCGCGAGGGCGTTGCCACCATGCCCGTGCTGCTCCTCCAGCGACGGGCCGCCGAGGGGCGGCTCGACCCGGCAGGCGAGGCGGTGCTCGCGCGGCTCGGCAGCGACCTCGGGTCCGACGCCGCGCTGCGCGCCGCGGTCGAGGAGCTGCGCGGGCACGAGGTGCTCGAGGAGGCACGGGAGCTGGCCCGCCAGTGGGCCCGCGACGCGGTCGCCGAGCTCGACCCGCTGCCCGAGGGCCCCGTGCGCCAGGCGCTCGCCGAGTTCGCCGGCCTCATGGTCGACCGCCTCGCCTGACAGCCCCGCCCCCGTCACCGACAGCCCACTTCGCGCCGAGAGCTCACTGCCCGGCGACAGCCCACTTCGCGCCGAGAGCTCACT
>DAHVRS010000220.1 GCA_027322375.1 Brachybacterium sp.
GTCGGTGACCATCGCGCCGCGGCGGTTCCAGCGGCGTCGGCCGACGATGTGGAAGGCGCCCACGGCGAAGGCGTTCGCGGTGCGGACCACGGAGCCGATGTTCGCGTCGTGCTCGAGGTTCTCGATCGCGACGTGGAGGTCGTGGCGGTGGGTGTCGAGCTCGGCGATGATCGCCTCGCGCCGCCAGTAGCGGAAGCGGTCCTCGACATTGCGCCGGTCCCCAGCCTCGAGCAGGGCGGGGTCCAGTCGAGGATCGTCCGGCCACGGCTGGGGATGGGGGCCGACGCCGACGACGCGGGGCGCAGGGGCATCGACCGACGCAGGAGTCCCGTCGGCCGCGGAAGTCCCGTCGGCCGTGCAGGCCTCGTCCAGGGAGTCGTGCGGGGTGCTCATCGGTCCTCGGCGCTCTCCTGCTCGAGCGCCTCGAGACGGGCCTCATCGGGGTCGGGCAGCCCGCGGGCGATCCGGCGACGCTCGCGCAGCACGATGTGGACCACGATCCCGATCAGGACCACCGCGATGAGCAGGTAGACGCCGTTGGAGAAGGTGTTCATGAACGGCTCGATGACCGTCCAGTTCTCCCCGAGCACGTAGCCGATGGTCACGAAGATCGTGTTCCACAGCCCGCTGCCCAGCGCCGTGAGGAGGGTGAACATCCCCAGCGGCATCGCGTACAGACCCGCCGGGATGGAGATCAGCGAGCGGATACCGGGCACGAAGCGGCCGAAGAAGATGGCCTTGTCACCGTGGCGGTCCATGAAGGCGACGGTCTTGTCGTAGTCCTCGAGGTGCACCAGCGGCATCCGCAGCACGATCGTGCGCAGCCGCTCGGGACCCAGCAGCCTCCCGAGCCCGTAGAGCAGCAGCGCCCCGGCCACCGAGCCTGCGATCGAGGCGAGCAGCATCAGCACATAGGAGCCCTCGGGACCTGCGGAGGAGACGCCGGCGAGCGGGAGGATCACCTCGGAGGGGATCGGCGGGAAGAGGTTCTCGCCGAGGATCAGCAGGAACACGCCCAGCGGTCCCAGGGCGTCCATGGTCGAGACGGCCCAATTGACGATGTTCATGCAGGTCTCCTCGCGGGGGGATGCACCGGCGCCGGAGGCCCGGGCCGCACCGCAGCGGGCGGGGGCCGCGGCGCGCTCATCGTAGACGCCGCGCTTGCGCCGATGGTCGCTGCGCACGGTCTTCGCGCATCTCCTGCGAAGGATCTCCACTGTGCCGATTCCTGCTGTTCACGCACGGGTTCCGGTCTACTCTGTCGGCATGACCTTCAACCCGAATGCGGAGATCCGCTCCGACAACGTCTCCGCCGGTGGCGGGGGCGGGATGCGGCCGGGCGGGATGTTCCCGCGCGGCGGTGGCGGGCGCGGTGGCGGCGGTCTGAAGATCGGCGGCGCCGGCGGCTGCCTGCTGCTCGTGATCGTGCTGGTCTACGCGCTGCTCGGCGGGAACCCGCTGGATCTGCTGGGCGGCGGGACCACCACGCAGCAGGGCCCGGTCGCGCAGGGCGGCGCGCTCGAGCAGTGCCAGACGGGCGCGGACGCGAACGAGCGTGATGACTGCCTGGTCCAGGCCACCGTCGAATCGGCCGACTCGCTGTGGTCCCAGCTCGCTCCGGCCTCGGGCATCGACTTCGTCGAGCCGCAGGGCGTCGTCTTCGACGGCACCGTGCAGACCGGCTGCGGCGCGGCCACCGCGGACGTGGGCCCCTTCTACTGCCCAGCGGACATATCGCTGTACGTGGATGTGTCCTTCTTCGATGCGCTGAGCACCCAGTACGGCTCCGACGGCGGGCAGCTCGCGAAGATGTACGTGGTCGCGCACGAGTACGGCCACCACATCCAGAACCTCTCCGGGACGATGGAGCGCATCGACCGCCGCGAGACCGGCCCGCAGTCCGATGGCGTGCGGCTCGAGCTGCAGGCTGACTGCTACGCCGGGGTGTGGGCGCACCACGCCGCGAACACGCTCGATGACAACGGCAACACGATGCTCGCCCCGCTGACGGACGAGGACATCGAGTCGGCGCTGTCCGCGGCGAGCGCGGTGGGCGATGACCACATCCAGGGCGAGGTCGCCGGCGGTCGCGTGCAGCCGGAGACATGGACGCACGGCTCCTCCGAGCAGCGCCGCACCTGGTTCACCGCCGGCTACGAGCAGGGCACGGTCGCGGCCTGCGACACCTTCGCCGTCGGCGAGGTCTGAGCCACTGCATCAGGAAGGCCCCGGCCACGCTGATCGCGAGTCCGGGGCCTTCCTGTCTGGTCTGCCGTGAAGCCGTCGGCCTCAGATCTCGAGCTCGGAGATGTCGAAGGCGGCGAGGTAGCGGTACCCAGCGGCCTCGACCGCCTCGCGGGAGGCGTCGGAGCGGTGGACGATCACGGCGACGGCGGCGATGTCCGCGCCCGCCTCGGTCAGGGCCTCGCAGGCGGTCAGGACGCTGCCGCCGGTGGTGGAGGTGTCCTCGACGGCGACGACACGGCGCCCGGTGACGTCCGGGCCCTCGATGCGGCGCTGCAGGCCGTGGGCCTTGTTGGCCTTGCGCACCACGAAGGCGTCCAGCGGCTCAGCACCCTCGGCCGCGGCGGCGTGCAGGAGGGAGGTCGCCACCGGGTCCGCGCCGAGGGTCAGCCCGCCCACGGCCTCGACACCGGGGACCAGGCCCTCGCGGCGCAGCAGGTCCAGCATGATGCGGCCGACCAGCGGCGCGGCCTCGTGGTGGAGGGTGATGCGGCGCAGGTCAACGTAGTGATCCGCCTCCGCTCCCGAGGAGAGGGTGACGCGGCCGCGCACCACGGCGAGGTCGCGGATGAGGACGCGCAGACGCTCGCGGGCGTCCTCGATCGGGAGGGACTGGGCGGGGGCGGGAGTGGTGCCGGACATGCGGCACAGGGTAGTCGACGCCGCCGCGCTCAGGACTCGGTGTCCCGCTGCCAGGGGGCGCGGAGGTTGCGACGCGAGGCGCGGCGGCGCGAGGCGTGCACGGCCCGGGCCTGGAGCCGTCCGTACCAGGACGGGGAGGTCAGGGCGCGCACGATCGGGCGGGGCGCGATCCGGGACATCTCCCCGGCGGTGCGGTACTTCACCGACGGGATCGAGAGCACAGTGCCCTTGGCGGTGTCGCGCAGCGCCTGCTCGACGACGTACGGGGCCTTCAGCCAGGTGATCCGCGGCAGGCCGTCCATTCGCATCGCGGCCCGTTCATGGAACTCGGTCTGCACGAAACCGGGCAGGAGCGCGGTGGCGGTGACGCCGGTGCCCTTGAGCTCCATCGCGAGGGACTCGGTGAAGACGGTGACCCAGCTCTTGGAGGCGGCGTAGGGCCCGGCCGCGGTGTATCCGGCCAGCGAGGAGACGTTGAGGATCGCGCCGACTCGGCGCTGGACCATGGTGCGGGCCGCGGCGTGGGAGAGGACGAGCACGGCGCGCATGAGGGTGTCCATCTGGCGCTCGTGGTCCTCGATCCCGATCTCGAGGAAGCCGCCGCGCAGCCCGTAGCCGGCGTTGTTCACGAGCAGCTCGATGCGGTCCACCGGGTCGGTGAGGCGGATCGCGACGCGCTCGAGCTCCTCGCGCACGGAGAGATCCGCGGGCAGGACCTCGACGTCGCAGTCGTGGACGTCGCGGATCTGGGCGGCGACCGCGTGGAGGCGATCCTCGGCGCGGGAGACCAGCACGAGATCGTGTCCCGTCCCGGCCAGCTGCCAGGCGAATTCGAGTCCCAGACCAGAGGTGGAGCCGGTCACGAGTGCGCGCGCCATGCCCGCATCTTACGACGTCGTCCCTGTTCCCACGCCTGTTCGCCGTCCACCGTAGGATCGTGCCCATGCGCATCGCGACCTGGAACATCAACTCCCTCCGTGCCCGTATGGAGCGGGTCCTCGCCTTCCTCGAGCGGCACGACGTGGACGTGCTCGCCCTGCAGGAGATCAAGGCGACGCCTCAGCAGCTGGATCTCACCGCGCTCGAGGCCGCGGGCTACGAAGTGGCCGCGCACGGGCTGAACCAGTGGAACGGCGTCGCCCTGATCTCACGCGTGGGCCTGACGGACGTGCGCACCGAGCTGCCGGACCTGCCCACCTGGCCTGAGGACGAGACCGGCGTGGTCGAGGCCCGCGCTCTCGGCGGGATCGTCGGGGACGGGCTGCGGATCTGGTCGCTGTACGTGCCCAACGGCCGCGAGATCGACCACCCGCACTACGCCTACAAGCTGCGCTGGCTCGAGGCGCTGCGCGCGGAGGGTGAGCGGGCCCTCGCCGAGGACGCCGCCTCCCGCACCGCTTTCGTGGGCGACTTCAACGTCGCCCCGCTGGATGAGGACGTGTGGGACATCGACTTCTTCGAGGGGAAGACCCACGTCACCGAGCCCGAGCGCGCCGCCTTCACCGCGATCGTGGACGCTGGCTACGCCGACGTGGTGCGGCTGGATCACCCGGGCCCCGGCGTCTACACCTACTGGGACTACCAGCAGCTGCGCTTCCCGAAGCGGGAGGGGATGCGGATCGACTTCGTGCTGGGCTCCCCCGCCGTGCAGAAAGCGGTCACCGGCTCGTTCATCGACCGTGAGGAGCGCAAGGGCAAGGGCGCTTCGGACCACGCCCCGGTGGTCGTCGATCTCGAGTTCTGAGCGGTTCGGCAGGTTCGGGGCCGACGGGCGGAGTACTCGTCGCCCCGGCCCGTCAGGCGCGCCGGAGCACTGCTACGCCGGACTGGCCCGGACCCGCTCCGAACATGGTGGAGCGGCGTCGCGATCTCTCGCGCCGCCGCTCCTGACGAGCCATTTGCAACGGGATCAGGCGTACACGTTGTCTGGCTGCGGTGGCGCTGTCGACGCCTCACAGCCGGTCCGTTGCGTGGACCACTCGTACGTGGGTTCCGATGCCGGTATTCGTCGTTGTGCAGATCACACTACGCGGTCCGGCGAGGGTGTGCAAGGACCTCTGTCCCGCCTGTGCACAGTCGCTGTCGCGGCGTCCTCCCTCCACACCCCGGGTCTGTCCACCGCCGAGGCCAGGGCCCTGACCTGAGGCCCGCTGCGTGCCCACGATGGGCGCATGACCAGCACCTCCACCACCGCCGGGCCGCGTGAGGCCACGCTCGGCGACATCCTGGACACCGCCGTCCCCACCGCACCGGGCGACCGCCACGATCCGTCCCCGCGCCGCCGGCGCAGCCGCTTCCCCGGCACCGGCGCCGCAGGCTCCTCGCTGGGCGCTGGGCTGCCTGCGCAGGCCCGCTGGATCGGGGCCGACGGGCCGCTGCGCGACCTCGTGCGCGACCACGCGACCGCCGCCGGGATCGAGCTCGTGGGACCGCATGACGCGGGCGCCGTGTGCACTCTCATCGACGGGGACGAGCTCGCCGGGAGCGACGGCCTGCGCCGCACCGCAGCGCGGTCGTCCTCCTCAACGCTGCTGTCCTCCCCTGCCCTGCTCGTCGTGACCACCGAGGCCGTCCCGCCCGCCGCGCTGTGGCAGGAAGCGCTCGCGGCCGGGGCGCGGGCCGTGCTCACCCTTCCCGCCCAGTCCGAGGAGCTGCTGGCCCAGTTCGCCGAGCTCGCACGACCCCGCACCGCAGCGCTCCTGCTCGGTGTGGTCGGTGGGTGCGGAGGCGCCGGTGCCTCGAGCCTCGCCGCTCGGCTCGCCGCCGCCGCACGACGGCACGGCCCGGTGACCCTCGTGGACGCTGACCCACTCGGCGGAGGGCTCGACCTGCTCGTCGAAGCCCCGTCCGGGGAAGGACCTGGCTGGGAGGCTGCCGCGGGTCTCGGGGCGGGTGACGGGGAGGCACTGCGCGCCGCGCTGCCCGTCGTGGACGAGGTGCATCTGCTGACGGCGGGCGAGGGACCGGGACCGCGCGCACAGGACCTCTCCCCCGCCCTCGCCGCGCTCGTCCCGCTCGGCGGGACCGTCGTCGTGGACCTCGCCCCGAGCCTCGTCCCCGCGATCGCCACGCAGCTGGACCGCCTGCTCATGCTCGTCCCGGCGCGGGAGCACGCCGTGCACGCCGCCGCCCGGCGCCTGGCCAGCTGGGCGCTGCCGCCGGGGCAGGTGGAGCTCGTGGTGCGCCGGCGCGGACCCCTCACCCCGCAGGACGTCGCCGAGGACCTCGGTCTGCCGCTCGCCGCCACCTTCCGCAACAGCTCCGCGGGCACGGTGCCGCTGCTGGATGTGCGCCGCGGCGGCGCGGACCGGGCCGCCCGCGACCTGCTCGAGGAGCTCACCAGCAGTGACTGGGACACCAGTGGAGGCCGCGCATGAGCACCGAAGGCGAGCAGGGTCTCCAGGAGCTGTCAGGGCTCGAGGAGCTGCTGGACCTCGTACGCGAGGACCTGGTGCGCAGCCCCGGCCCGATCGACGTGCCGCGGATCGTGCGGGTCCTGCGCCGGCAGGGCCGAGTTCTCGGCGCGGCGGCGACCCTCGAGCTCACCGCGCAACTCCGGGATCATGTGGACGGACTCGGCCCCCTCCAAGCCCTCGCCGTCCCCGGCGTGACCGACCTGCTGGTCAACGACGACGGGACCGTGTGGGTCGATGACGCAGACGGCCTGCACCGCACCGCGCTGCGGCTCGGCCCCGCTCAGGCGCGCGAGCTCGCGGTGCGGCTCGCGACCTCCGGCGGGCGACGCCTGGACGATGCGGTGCCGTGGGTGGATGCCCACCTCCCCTCCGGGATCCGCTTCCACGCCGTGCTGCCGCCGCTCTCCCCCGGAGGGGCGATCATCTCCCTGCGCCTGCCCGCCGCCCAGCGCCTCGACCTCGCCGACCTTCAAGCGCTCGGCGCGTTCACCCCGGCGGCGCGCGCGGTGCTCGATGCGATCGTCGCCGCCCGGGTGCCGTTCCTGGTCACCGGTGGGACCGGCACCGGGAAGTCGACTCTGCTGGCCGCGATGCTCGCCACCGCTCCACCCACCGAGCGGCTCGTGGTGGTCGAGGACGTCCTCGAGCTCGCGATCGACCACCCGCATGTGGTGCACCTGCAGTCCCGCCATCCCAACAGCGAGGGTGCCGGCGCCGTGGACCTCACCGCGCTCGTGCGCCAGAGCCTGCGCATGCGGCCGGACCGGATCGTGCTCGGCGAGTGCCGCGGCGCGGAGGTGCGGGAGCTGCTGCAGGCCCTGAACACCGGGCATGAGGGAGGCTGCGGCACCGTCCACGCGAACACCGCCGCAGACGTCCCCGCCCGGCTCGAGGCGCTCGGCGCGCTCGGCGGCCTCGACAGGTCAGCGCTCGCCACTCAGGTCGCGAGCGCGCTGCAGGTCGTGGTCCATCTGGGCCGGCACGACGGGGTGCGCCGGCTCGAGGAGATCGCGCTGCTCGAGCGCACGGCCGACGGCACGCTCACCGCCCGCACTGCCCTGCGCCCTGAGGGCGGGACTCTGCACGAGGAACCTGCCGCGGCGGCACTCGCTGACCGACTGCGCTGCAGTGTCGAGCTGTCGCCATCGACCGCGTCCACCCGCACTGCGACGGGGAGCCTCCGCCCCACGACCGGGCGCTCTCATATCCCGACCAAGCACGCGCGGACCGCGTCCGCGCCGCCCACGGGACGGAGAGCCGTGTGAGCCTCCCGTCTGGCCTGCCTCTCCTCCCCGTCCTGCTCTGCCTGCTCGGCGCGGGGCTCGCCGTCACCTGGGTGCTCGCCCCGCCTGGCGCGCCCGCCGCGCCCTCCCCCAGCTCCGCACGTCGGGCTCGGGAGCCTCTGCCGGGGGTGCTCGAGACGGCACGTCTGGTCGAACAGCTCGCGACCGTGCTCGCCACCGGCACCGGACTGCGGCAGGCCTGGGCGGCGATGGCCTCCGTCCTTCCCGACGGGGAGCTGCGCGACCTCGCTCGCGCCGCCGCGGCAGGTGCACCCCCGCACCGCGCCGCCTCCCCGCGCCTGCGCGATACCGAGATGATCACCTCGCTCGCGACCGCGCTCGCGGTGTGCGAACGGACCGGCGCCCCGACCGCCGGGATGCTGCAGCACCTCGCGGATGCGCTGCGCGACCTGCACGATGCCGCCCAGGCGCGGCGCAGTGCTTTCACAGGACCGCGCTCGACTGCACGGATCCTGCTCGTCCTGCCCGCCGCCGGGCTCGGACTCGGGATGCTGCTGGGCGGGGATCCGCTGCGCCTGCTCGCGACCACGCCGACGGGCCGGCTCCTCACCCTCGCCGGGGCTGCGCTGACGGTGCTCGGCTGGTGGTGGATGCAGCGCCTCATCGCGAACGCCGACCCTCCCCACCGCCACCGCGTCGATCCCTCCGTGGTGCTCGAGCTGGTCGCCGGCGCTCTCGAGTCCGGGCTGCCGCTCGCCCACGCCGTCGGCGCCGTCGCGGCCGCCCTGCCACCCGGCGCGGAGGAGGCCGCGGACCTCGAGAGGCTCGCCGGGGCGCTCACCGCCGGCCTGCCTGCCGAGCTCGGCTCCCGCCACCTCGGAGCGGACCTCGCGCCGCTGGGCCGCTCCGCTGTGCTCGCCGAGTCCACCGGCGCGGACCTCGCCCATGTGCTGCGCTCCGCGGCGCGAGATGCGCGCCGCGCTCGGGCGAGAGAGGCGGAGGTGCGCGCGGCACAGCTCGCGGTGCGTCTCGTGCTGCCCACCGGGCTCGCGCTGCTGCCCGCCTTCGTCGCCCTCGGGATCGTGCCCACCGTGATCTCGCTGCTCGGCGGCGCCCTCTCCCTCGGCCCCGGCACGGACTGAGCACCAGCAACCGGGAGATCCCGGTGCGGCGGCCACGAGGCCGTCGACCCCGCGACGGCACCCGTCGTCGCATCCCTGCGACGGCACCCGCTGTCGCGGTCCGACGGCCCTCGGGCCGCACCGGGCGGCATCCGCCGTCCACGACACGAAGGAGAAAACGATGACCTGCACGAGAGAACGCCTGCGCCGAGCGGCGCAGCGCGTCTGGCACGGCGAGGCCGGCGCCTCGACCGCCGAGTACGCGATCACGGTCCTGGCCGCCTGCGGTTTCGCCGCGGTTCTGGTGGCCCTGCTGGCCTCCGGCGAGGTGCGCGAGATCCTGCTGGGCATCATCACCTCGGCCCTGTCCAAGGGGTCCTGATGCCGCGGTCCGCCCGGTCGTCCCGTCTGCGGGACGACCGGGGGTCCGCCACCGCGGAGACCGCGATCGTGCTGCCGGTCGTGGTGGTCATGGTGGTGGTCGTGCTGCTGACGGGGGCGGGCCTGGGAGCGCAGCTGCGTCTGGAAGGGGCGGCGCGCGGCGCGGCCCGGGAGCTGGCGCGCGGGGAGGATCCCGCCGCGGCGGTCGCGGTCGCCGAGAGGATCGGCGGGGACGGCACGCAGGTGCAGGTCACGACCGCTGGCGCCTGGGTGCGGGTCGAGACCACCCGCACTCTCCACGCCCCTGCCGGCGTGCTGGGCGGAGCGACCTGGTCCCTCAGCGCCGATGCAGAAGCCAGGCGTGAGCCACAGCTGCTCGACGGGGGCGCGCCGTGAGCACCGGCGGCGCGGCGGTGCTCGCCTGGACCGGCGCCACGACCACGATGGTCGCGGCGCTCGCCCTGCTCGGCACGGTCCTGCTCGCCCAGGCCCAGGCGGAGACCGCCGCGGACCTCGCCTCCCTCGCCGCGGCCGACGCTCTCGCCATCACCTCCCCAGCGCCCTGCAGCATCGCCGCCGAGGTCGCCTCCCGCAACGGTGCACGCCTCTCCGACTGTGCGGTGGACGGCGAGGACGTGAGGGTGCGGGTCGAGGTCGACGCTTCGCCCCTGCCCCCGGTCGGCGCCCGTTCCCGCGCCGGGCCCGGGCCCGTCGAGCTGGGCGACGTCGGCCCTGACGCTGAGGCGCCACCGTGAGCCGCACGGAGAAGAGCGCTGACAAGGACACCGCTGTCAGCGGCTGCCCTGCGGCGAGGGCTGCCGCGCCGGTCTCACTCGTGCAGCAGCGCCAGCAGCCGCACGGCCTGCGCCTTGGACAGCGGCTCGTTGCCGTTGCCGCACTTCGGGGAGACCACGCAGGCGGGGCAGCCGGCCGCGCAGGAGCACTCGGCGATCATGTCCGCGGTCGCCCGCACCCAGGCCGCGGCGTCGTCGGCCCCGCGCTCGGCGAAGCCGGCCCCTCCCGGCGCCCCGTCGTACACGAAGATCGTCGGCTCGCCCGTGTCCTCGTGCTGGGCGGCGGAGAGCCCGCCGATGTCCCAGCGGTCGCAGGTCGCCAGCAGCGGCAGCATCGAGATCGCGGCATGCTCGGCGGCGTGCAGCGCGCCGGGAAGCTCCTCGCCGGGGATCTCCGCGGCGTCGGTCCGCTCGCGCGGCACCACCCACCACACCGCCTTCGTGGTGAGAGTGCGGGGCGGCAGGTCCAGCGGGTGCTGGGCGAGGACGGCCTGGGTGTACACGTCCCGGACCTGGTACCCGGTGACCTGATCGGTGACGTCCACGGTTCCGAAGCACAGCCGCACCCCGTTCGCCCATGGCGTCTCCCGGTCCACCTGGCGGATCTTCAGCGTGGAGGCGGTCTGCGGATGGGTGGTGTGCAGCGGGTCCTCGCGGTGCACGAAGGCGACCGCCTGCTCCACATCCAGGTGGTCCACCACGAAGCTGCGCCCCTGGTGGAGGTAGACCGCGCCGTCGTGGACCTGCGTGTGGGCGCTCGCCGCATCGACCGTCCCCAGCAGCGAGCCGGTGGCCTGCTCGACGATCCGCACCGGCTCCCCGCCGCTGCCGCGCAGATCGGTGAGCTCGTGCGCGGACTCCGTCATGGTCCAGTACCAGCCGGTGGGGCGGGAGCGCAGCACGCCGCGGGCCGCGAGGGTGGTGAGCAGCTCCCGAGCGGTGGGGCCGAAGATGCCCTCCTCCCCGTCACGGATCGCGAGCTCGGACGCGGCCGCGCACAGGTGCGGGGTCATCACGTAGGGGTTGCCGGGGTCGAACACGGCCGCCTCCACCTCGGCGCCGAAGACGGTCTCGGGATGGTGGACCACGTAGGTGTCCAGCGGATCCTCGCGGGCGACGAACAGGGCGAGCGCCCCACCGTCGGCGTCCTGGCGTCGGCCCGCGCGACCGATCTGCTGCCACAGGGAGGCGCGCGTGCCGGGCCAGCCCGCGACCACCACCGCGTCCAGGCCCGCGATGTCGATGCCGAGCTCGAGCGCGTTCGTGGAGGCGAGCGCCGTCAGCTCTCCGGAGCGCAGCGCGTCCTCCAGCTCACGCCGCTCCCGGGCCAGATATCCGCCGCGGTAGGCGGCGATGCGGCTCGCGCGATCTGCGAGCCCGGGCGAGACCTCCTGCTCCGCCTTCTGGGTGAGCAGGCGCTTGGCGGAGGAGGAGACGAGCTCCGCGCCGCGGCGCGAGCGGGCGAAGACGAGGGTCTGCACATCGCGCTCGACGAGGTCGGCGAGCAGCGCCCCCGCCTCCGTCGTCGCCGAGCGGCGCAGCGGATCCTCGCTGCGCTCCCCGTCCCCCGCTGTCTCTTCCGTCCCCGAGTCGGCACCTGCGCCTGCGTCGGTGACGCCGTCGGCGTCGCGCACGTACCTGTCGGCAGCGGAGCGCTGCGGGCCGCGCCCGGTCTCCTCCCAGCGGGCGGGGTCGCCGCGGCCGTCGACACGGGTGCGGGTGCCCGGCTCCCACAGCCCGATCGTGAGCCCCGCGCGGGGCGAGCCGTCCTCGGTGACCGCGACGACGTCCCGGCCGATCAGCCGCGAGGCGGACAGCTCCGGGTTCGCGGTCGTGGCGGAGGCGAGGATGAAGGTGGGCTCTGCCCGGTAGTGGGAGGCGATCCGTCGCAGGCGCCGCACCACCATCGCGACATGGCTGCCGAACACGCCCCGATAGCTGTGGCACTCGTCGATCACCACGTAGCGCAGCGCCCGGAAGAAGTGGGCCCACTGCTCGTGGCCGGGCAGGATCCCGAAGTGGAGCATGTCCGGGTTGGTGAGGACGATCGTGCCGTGGCGGCGCACCCAGCGGCGCTGTTCGGCCGGGGTGTCCCCGTCATACAGCGCCACCCGGGCGTCGCGGATCCCTGCGCCGTCGGCCATGGCGGTGATGTTGGTGAGCTGATCCCCGGCGAGCGCCTTCGTGGGCGAGAGATACAGGGCCGTCGCCCGGCGGGACTCCGGCTCGTACTCGCGCGCCCCGACGGCGGTGAGCACCGGCAGCAGATAGGCGAGGGACTTGCCGGAGGCGGTGGCGGTGGCGAGCACCACATCCTGCCCGTCATGGGCGAGGCGTGCGGCCTGCTCCTGATGGATCCACGGCGCGGTGATGCCGCGGCCGGCGAGGTGGGTGATCAGGCGCGGGTCCGTCCACTCGGGGAAGGTGCCGCGGCGTCCCGCCCGGGCGGGCATCCGCTCGATGTGGGTGAGGCAGTCGCGGCGCATGAGCGGTGCGCAGAGATCGGCGAGGAGCTCGCCCGCCCTGCCAGCCCGCATCCGTTCCGCTCCTCCTGCAGGTCCCGCGCACAGGGCCTGCACATCGTCCGCACCGCACCTGCGGTTCGCACCGAGGTCGCTGGGGCACAATCGTAGCCATGCCCACCACCATCGACACCGCGCCCCCGAGGGTGCTGCCGGACCAGGTCGCGGCGCTGCGCGCGGACCTGATCGCCGGCCAGTACACGGCCGCCGCGGTCGAGGCCCTGCTGGGCCCGGTCGCCGCCGCCGCACTCGGCCGCGAGGATGCCGTGCCCGCCCGCCGGGTCCTCGCCGCGCGCCCCGAGCCCGCCGCCGCGCTGCTGCGCCTGTTCACGCTCGGCGAGGCCCTGTCCCGCGCCGAGGTCGAGGCGATCCTGCCCACTCTCGGCGTCAGCGGCGCGAGCGCGCTCGGCCTGCTGGGCCCCGCACCCGATGGGCGGCTGCGCGCGCTCATGGACCTCGCCCCCTACTCGGCCCGCGACGACCTCGGCGAGATCGACTGGTGGATCGTCTCAGACCTCTCCGAGCTCGCGACCGGCCGCGCGCTCGGCCCCGAGCACGTGCTCGGGGTGGGCGGTGCCTCGCTCACCCTCGCCCGGCTCACGCCCCGCACCCCGGTTGGGCGGGTGCTGGACCTCGGCTGCGGCGGCGGGATCCAGGCGCTGCACGCCTCCCGCCACGCCGAGCACGTGGTCGCGACCGACCTCTCCGAGCGGGCCCTCGCCGTTGCCGCCTTCAACGCGGCGCTGAACGGGATCGAGCTCGAGCTGCGCCACGGCTCCCTGCTCGAGCCGGTCGCCGGGGAGCAGTTCGACCTCATCGTCTCGAACCCACCGTTCGTCATCACACCCCGCAGCACCGACGAGGCGGGCGGGCGCGAGCAGGCCCGCTGGACCTACCGCGACGGCGGGCGGGCCGGGGACACGCTGCTGGCCGAGCTGCTGCAGGCCCTGCCCGCGCATCTCGCGCCCGATGGCACCGCGGTGATGCTCGGCAACTGGGAGATCCGCGAGGGCGCCGACTGGAGCGCTCACCCCCGCGCCTGGCTCCAGGACGCGATCGCCGAGGGCGTGGACGCCTGGGTGGTCCAGCGGGAGCAGGAGGACCCCGCCGAGTACGCCGGGACCTGGGCGCGCGACGGCGGGATCACTCCCCGCGATCCGCGCTGGGCCGAGCTCGTCGGCGCCTGGCTCGATGATTTCGCGACCCGCGACGTGGCCGCGATCGGCTTCGGCTACGTGCTGCTGCGCCGCCCCGCTGACCGCCGCCCCGCCGACAACCGCCGCGACGCCGGCACGGACTCGGAGGCAGCCCAGCCCGGGCAGCTATGCACCGAGCAGGTGCCCGGCACCGGCTCCGGCACGCTCTCCGAGCATCTGGCCGCTTCGCTGCGGGCTCTCGGCGAGCTCGCCGCGCTCAGTGATGAGGAGCTCGCCGCCGTCCGTCTGGTGCGCGCCGCGGACGTGGTCGAGCGCCGCCACCTCACCCCCGGGGAATGGGATCCGATGCTCATCGAGCTCGTGCAGGGTGCGGGGTTCGCGCGCGCCGTCCCGGCCGATCAGCTGCTCGCCGCGACCGTCGGCGCCCTCGATGGCACCCTCACCCTCGGCCAGGTCCTCGGCGCGGTCTGCGCGCTGACCGACGCGGACGAGGCCGAGGCCCGTGCCCGCGTGCTGCCCGCCGTGCGCGAGCTGGTCCGCACCGGGATGGTGACCCTGTGACCGCGCCGCCCGCCCGCGCCCACGCCCCTGCCGCGCCCACCCCCATGGCCCCCGTCGGCGCCACCCGAGCGTGGCTCGCTCTGCTCGCCGCCGTGGTCAGCGCGCTGACCATCGCGGGCCTCGCCCGCATCGCCGTCGACACCGCGAGCGGTCAGCGACTGGACCAGCTGATCCTCTCCGGGGCCGACGGGCACCAGGGCACCCTCGCCCAGTACGCGCAGCTCGCCGTCGAGTCGGTGAGCACCCCGGT
>DAHVRS010000179.1 GCA_027322375.1 Brachybacterium sp.
CCCACGGGCACGACCCGGTGCTTGTCCCCCTTGCCGCGCAGGATCGCGGCCCGCTCGGAGGCATCGACGTCGTCCACGTCCAGGCCGATCGCCTCGGAGATGCGGGCGCCGAGGCCGTAGAGCACCTCGACCAGTGCCCGGTCTCGCAGCGCCCGCTCGGTCGCGTCGCGGCCGGTGCCGGGCTGGCCCGAGGCCTCCAGGAGCGCCTCGACCTGGTCGATCGTGAGCGGGTGCGGGAGGCGGCGCGGCTGGGCGGGGGCGGGGACGAGGCGGGCGGGGTCGCCGGTGATGGAGACCCGCTCCGCGTCGAGGAAGGAGTGCAGGCCGCGCACGGCGGCGAGGGCACGGGCGGCGGAGGAGGCCGCGAGGGCGGAGCCCCCGTCGGCCCCGGTGCGCAGGGCCTGGAGCCACTCCCCCAGCTGCGCCGCATCCACGGCGGCGGGGTCCGTGCCGGTGCGAGCGAGATGCGAGAGATAGCGGTGCAGATCACGCCGGTAGGCGCCGAGGGTGTTCTCCGAGAGGCCCCGCTCGATGCGGAGGTGGGAGAGGTACTGCTCGAGGATCCGCCGGTCTCCCGGCCGCAGCGACCCGTCGACCGAATCCGGCGGCTGGTCAGCGCAGCGCGAGGGCGCGTCGGCAGGCCGCAGTGCGTGCCGACCGGTCGCCCCCTGCCCGGTCATGGTCTCAGAGGACGACGAAGGGATCGATCGCGAGGGCCACGAAGAGCACCGTGAGATAGGTGATCGAGCCGTGGAAGACCTTCATCGGCGCGAGCGCGTGACCGCTCAGGCCGCGGCGCACGCGCAGGGCGTAGCGGACCACGAGGAAGCCGAACCAGGCGCCGGAGAGGACGGCGACCACGCCGTAGACCCAGCCGGTCTCGCCCAGCGGGATGATCGCGAGCGACGACCCGATCATCAGGCCGGTGTGCAGCAGCATCTGGCCCGCGACGTTCGAGCGGGAGGAGACCACCGGCAGCATCGGGACGCCGGCGTTCGCGTAGTCGGTGGAGAACTTCTCGGCGAGCGGCCAGTAGTGCGGCGGCGTCCAGAAGAAGATCACCAGGAACAGCAGCACCGCGGTCCAGGAGACGGTCCCGGTCACGGACGACCAGCCGATCAGCACCGGCATGCAACCGGCCACGCCACCCCAGACGATGTTCTGGCTGGTGCGGCGCTTGAGCAGCATCGTGTAGAAGACGACGTAGAGCAGGATCGCACCGAACGCGAGGGCCGCCGACATCCAGTTCACGAGCAGCCCGAGCCACACGGTGGAGACCACGGAGAGGACCAGGCCGAAGATCAGTGCAGCGCGCGGCGTGACCGCCCCGGAGGGGATCGGCCGGTTGCGAGTGCGCTTCATCTTCGCGTCGATGTCGCGCTCGAGGTACATGTTCAGGGTGTTCGCGCCGCCCGCGGCGAGATACCCGCCGATCATGGTGGTGACGATCAGCCACGGCGAGGGGAAGCCGCCGGCGGCGAGGAACATGGTGGGGACCGTGGTGATGAGCAGCAGCTCGATGATCCGCGGCTTCGTCAGCGCGACATAGGGCATGACGACGGCGAGCACCGGCGCGAGCAGGCGACGGAGGCCGGCGAGAGCGCGACGCAGAGGGGAGCGTGGGGTCTGCTGAGGCAGCCCGCCGTCCTGGCCGACGTCCTGCGCAGATGTTCCCTGGGTGGCGGTCACCGCCCACCGTCCTTCCTCCTGGAATCGGCCCTCGGGCCGCACGAGCGTCCCCAGTCTAGGCGGTCGCCGCGCGGAGAGGGGATGCGCCACAGGTGAGACCCAGCACCGTCCCGGCAGGCCTAGGTGCCGAGAAGAGGTGTCCGAATGACGGCAACTGATGGGACGGGCGCGCAGATCATGCGCCATCCGCACTAGGCTGGGAGGCGTCGCCCCGCGCCAGGGCGCCCACGTCGCCTGTGCGACGTCGGCCGCGCCGGCGCGGGCATGTCGATCCGAGCGGCCGCTGTGGCCGCACCCCGGCGAAAGGAAACACCGGACATGACGGAGAACTTCACGGCCCCCGAGGGCTGGACCGAGCTCGACAAGCGGGCGGTCGACACCGCGCGCGTCCTCGCCGCTGACGCGGTGGAGAAGGTCGGCAACGGTCACCCGGGCACCGCGGTGAGCCTCGCTCCCGCCGCGTACCTGCTCTACCAGGACGTGATGCGCCACGACCCGAAGGACCACACCTGGTTGGGCCGCGACCGGTTCGTGCTCTCGGCCGGCCACTCGAGCCTGACCCAGTACATCCAGCTCTTCCTGGGCGGCTTCGGCCTCGAGAAGAAGGACATCGAGGAGCTGCGCACCTGGGGCTCGAAGACCCCGGGCCACCCCGAGAACTTCCACACCGCGGGCGTGGAGATCACCACCGGCCCCCTCGGCCAGGGCATCTCCTCCGCCGTGGGCATGGCGATGGCGCAGCGTCGCGAGCGCGGCCTGCTCGATCCCGATGCCGCCCCCGGCACGAGCCCCTTCGATCACTTCACCTACGTGATCGCTTCCGACGGCGACCTGCAGGAGGGCGTCTCCTCCGAGGCGAGCTCCCTCGCGGGCACCCAGCAGCTCAGCAACCTGATCGTGCTGTGGGATGACAACGAGATCTCCATCGAGGGCGACACCTCGATCGCCTTCACCGAGGACACCGCCGCACGTTACGAGGCCTACGGCTGGGACGTGCGCACCGTGGACTGGACCCAGGGCGGCACCGGCTATGTCGAGGACGTCGCCGCGCTCAAGGACGCGATCCTCGAGGCGCAGAAGGTCACCGACAAGCCGACCTTCATCCGCCTGCGCACCATCATCGGAGGGCCGATCCCCGAGCTCCAGGGCAAGGGCGCCGTGCACGGCGCGAAGCTGGGCACCGAGGGCGTCAAGGGCCTCAAGGAGGCTGTCGGCTTCGATGTCGACCAGACCTTCCAGGTCGACGAGGACGTGCTCGCGCACACCCGCGGCCTCGCCGAGCGGGCCGCCGCTGCGAAGGCCGAGTGGGACAAGGGCTACCAGGCCTGGCGCTCTGCCAACACGGACAAGGCCGCTCTGCTGGACCGTCTCGTCGCCCGCGAGCTTCCCGAGGGCTTCGCCGAGGCGTTCCCGACCTTCGAGGCCGATGCGAAGGGAGTCGCCACCCGCGCCGCCTCCGGGAAGGTGCTCGGCGAGCTCGCCGCGGTCATGCCCGAGCTGTGGGGCGGCTCCGCCGACCTCGCCGGCTCGAACAACACCACGATGAAGGGCGAGCCGTCCTTCCTCCCTGAGGAGATCGGCTCCGGCGACTTCCCGGGCAACGAGTACGGCCGCACCCTGCACTTCGGCATCCGCGAGCACGGCATGGGCGCGATCCTCTCCGGCATCTCGCTGCACGGCCTGACCCGTCCCTACGGCGGCACCTTCTTCCAGTTCGCCGACTACATGCGCGGCGCCGTGCGCCTCGCCTCGCTGATGAAGACCCCGGTCACCTACGTGTGGACCCACGACTCCATCGGCCTGGGCGAGGATGGCCCGACCCACCAGCCGGTCGAGCACTTCGCCGCCTACCGCGCGATCCCGAACCTCTCGATCGTCCGTCCCGCGGACGCGAACGAGACGGCGCATGCCTGGAAGGTGCTGCTCGAGCGCGACAACGGGCCCGTGGGCCTGCTCCTGTCCCGCCAGGCGCTGCCCACCTTCGACCGTGAGGAGTTCGCCTCGGCGGAGAACGTCGCCAAGGGCGGGTACATCATGAAGGACGCCTCCACTGGCACGCCCGAGGTCATCCTCATCGCGACCGGCTCCGAGGTGCAGTACGCGGTCGAGGCGCAGAAGCAGCTCGAGGCCGAGGGCACCCCGACCCGTCTGGTCTCCATGCCGTCGGTCGAGTGGTTCGACGAGCAGTCCGAGGAGTACAAGGAGTCCGTGCTCCCCTCCTCCGTGACCGCGCGCGTCACCGTCGAGGCCGGTATCGCGATGCCGTGGTACCGCTTCCTCGGCGCCCACGGCCGTGCCGTGTCGCTCGAGCACTACGGCGCCTCCGCCGACGCGGCGACCCTGTTCCGCGAGTACGGCTTCACCCCGGAGGCCGTCGTCGCGGCCGCCAAGGAGTCTCTGGCCGCCTCCGGCGCCTGATCCGCTGCGGGGGCGGGACCTCGGGTCCCGCCCCCGCCGCTCTCCCCCACAGTCGTCCCACCAGCGCG
>DAHVRS010000224.1 GCA_027322375.1 Brachybacterium sp.
GCGTCCGGCGCATCGCGCAGCACCTCGAAGGCGCCGGCGGACATGCGGTTGTTCGTGACGTACACGCAGTCAGCCCGCCCCTCGGCGAGCAGCTGCCGCGCCGCCTCCCGACCGGACTCCACGTGCAGGTCACCGCGCAGCAGCGCCGTCTCCGGGACGTCCACGCCGAGCTCCCGCCAGGTGGCGAGGAAGGCGGTGGCGCGGTCCTCGGTGGTGCGCAGCGAGGGGCGGCCGGCGAGCACGGCCGGGGCGCGGAAGCCGCGCTCATGCAGGTGGAGCGCCGCCTGCCGGCCCGCATCGCGGTTGTCGGTCGCGACCACGTCAGTCCCGGCGCCATCGATCTCGCGGTCCACGAGCACCACGGGAATCCCCGCCTCGGTGAGCGGGGTGATGTCCGAGCGCCTCGAGTCGACGGGCACGAGAAGCACCCCCGAGACGCGCCGGCCCACGAGCTGGCGGAAGCATTCGCGCTCCACGTCGAGATCATCCTCGGTGTGGGCGACGGTGACGGTGTGGCTCTGGTTCCGGGCGATCCGCTCCACCTCGGAGATGATCTGCATGAAGTACGGGTTCTCCGAGTCCGGGGCGACCACCGCGATCTGCGAGGTGCCGCCGCGGCGCAGGGAGCGGCCGAGGGCGTTGGGGACGTAGCCCGTCGCCTCGACCGCCTCCTGGACGCGGCGGCTGAGCTCCTTGTCGACCGTGGTCGCGCCGTTGATGACGCGGGAGACCGTCGCGGAGGAGACGCCCGCGGCCCGTGCGACGTCCAGGATGGTGGGGCGGTGCGACGCCATGGGCAGCTCCTCGCTCGGTCTCCTCGAGGCCGCGGCTCAGGCGCCGACGATCCTCGCCTCGCCGCACAGATGGACACGCACCCCGAGCCGCTCGAACAGGGCGGCCTTCGCGGTCAGCGCGCGATCTGCGGCGTCGGCGTCGTCAGCGTAGACGAGCTGGGCATGGTTAGCCTTGTGGCGTGCCATGAACTGGTCACGGGTGACGCCGTGGAGCACCACGTGCGCGATCGGCCATTCGGGGTTCGTGGCCTCCTTGCGGCGTCGCGTCTCCTCCTCCGGGAGCTCGACGACGCTGCCACGGCCGATGTCCACGTGCAGGGCCTGGTCCTGGATGTACACGCGGGACCACACGATCTCGCCCGGCTTCGAGACGCCATTGATGGTGGAGCCGCCTGCGGGGAAGAACTCCGGGCCCTGACGCCAGCCCTCCGCGTCCGCGTACCCGTTCACGAAGTGGCTCGGCGGGACGGAACCCGAGATCTCATACACCCACACGTACTGGCCGTCGAACTCCTCGCCCCAGCGCACATCGTGCAGGGTGGTCGCAGGGTCCATGCCCATCGCGGTCCAGATCCGGTTGGTGACCAGTGCGTCGACGGCGACGCCCTCGTCGACCTCGTTGAAGTTCGGCAGGGCTTTGCCCTCCCACAGCACGCGCGAGCCGTCCCGGGAAGTGACCGGCGGGCGCTGGACGTTGTTCAGCAGCCCTTCGACGAGGTCGGAGGCAGGGGCGAGGTCCTTCATGCCCTGCTGGTACTGGATGCCGACGGCGTCCAGACCGAAGTCATCGCTGATCCGCAGCGCGGCGATGTACATCTTGTACTGCCAGCGCAGCTGCATCTCGGTGAGCTCGGTGGCCTCATCGGTGCCGAGGCGGAACGTCATCCCGGCCTCCCGCAGCCAGGCGCCGATCGCCTCGGCCTCCTCGTCAGAGACGGTCTGCATCTCCGCCCAGAGCGCGGACTGGGACAGACGCTCCTTGTAGATGCCCAGCGGGTTCAGCATCTCGTCGTCGATGATGGCGTTGTACATGCCCATGCAGCCCTCGTCGAAGATCCCGATGATCGCCTTGTCCTGCTGCAGCTGCTCGGCAAGCGCGCGGCCGAGCTCCACCTCGGGGGTGGTGGGCAGTGCGGGCAACGGGCGCACATGGCTCGCGTCGTGCTCGAGGCGGCCGGACTCGATCCAAGTGGCGATGCCGTCCCGGAACCAGGCGTCGGTGCCGTCGACGGTCCACAGCGAGGAGTACTCGCGGTCCATCTTGGTGAGCCCGCCGTTGAGGTTCAGCAGGCCCACGAGGCCCGGCCACTCGGGGGCGAAGTTCGCGACCGTCAGGATCGGTCCGCGGTGGGTGCGGAGACCTGCGAGGACGTGGTGGCTGTACTGCCAGTTGGCGGTCGCGACGATG
>DAHVRS010000280.1 GCA_027322375.1 Brachybacterium sp.
GCAGCAGGCGCCAGGACTCGACGTGGTCCTCGATGAGCGCGCGCGTGGTGACCATCTCCGTGGGGAACAGGCCGCCGTCGTCCTGGCTGTGCAGGGCGCCGAACTCGCGGCAGAGCACGCGGAAGGCCATGTTGGTCACGCCCGCCATGGGGGCGAGCATCACGGGGGTGTCGACCGTGAGGTTCCCGATGGTCAGGGGTCGCCGAGGACGCTCCGGTCCAGGGCCCGACGGGGCGGCAGGGACGGCAGGAGCGGCGGACGGGGCATCGGTCAGCAGGGTCATCGTCTCTGGATTGTCCCATCCTGGCCGGACGTTCGGGAGGACCAGGGGTGGTGATGTGCATCCAGCCGCGCTGTGGAGGGCGGCTGCGGGCCCTCGGTCCCGCCCTGCACCCCACAGGGCGGGAGACAATGGCGGCACGGCCCCTTCCCCGGCGCCGAGCGCCACCGGCCGTCGAGGACCGAGCGCGAAGGAGGCGTGTGATGAGCACATCCGCACAGAGCACCACCCGTCTGCCCCTGGCCGCCGTCCCCGACACCCCTGCACCGCGTCGCAGCGCACTGCGCCTCGGCGCCATCGCCCAGGTGGAGCACGAGGACATGGCGGCGGGCCTGGAGCTGTTCCGCGCCGCCGAGGAGCTCGGCATCGAGACGGGCTATGTGCGGGTGCGGCACCTGCAGCGCACCCTGTCCTCGCCCCTGCTGTTCCTCGTCGCGCTCGCGCAGCGCACCGAGCGCCTCGAGCTGGGCACAGCGCTGATCCCGCTGCGCTTCGAGAACGCGGGCCGGCTCGCGGAGGAGCTCGCCACCGCGCATCTGCTCACGGGCGGGCGCCTGCGGGCGGGACTCGGACCGGGCTATTCGGCGCACGATGCGATGTACGTGCGCGCCTTCGGGGCCCTGCAGGGCGACCGCCGGGACCATGTGGACCGGCTCCTTCACGATCTGCTCTCCTTCGTGGACGGCGAGATCGTCGCGGGTGCCGACGCGCGCATCGAGGAGGTCGAGCCCGGCACTCCACTGCGGCTCCAGCCGCAGGTGCCGGGACTGCGCGAGCATCTCGCCTACGGTGCGGCGAGCCCGGAGCGCGCCGCGATGGCGGGCCGGCTCGGGCTCGGCCTGCAGCTGGCGACGATGGCTCCGGACGACGGCTCCGGCCGCCCCTTCGAGCAGCTGCAGCTCGAGGCGCTGCACGCCTACCGGGAGGCGTCCCGCACTGTCGGGCACGGCGAGGGACGGGTCATGGTGAGCAGGCAGATGCTCCCCGTCCGCGAGGAGGCGGAGCTCGAGCGATTCCTGACCCTGATCCCGCGCGAGCGCACCGCGGCACCGGGTGTCCTCGAGGAGTATCACGGCACCGAGCTCGGCGGGCGCGGCGCGGTCTACGGGCGGATCGTGCTCGACGAACCGAGCGTCGTCGCAGAGGCACTGCGAGCCGATCCGGTGGTGCGCGAGGCTGATGAGCTCGCGCTCGTCCTGCCCGCCGGTGCTCCGCTCGAGGACCAGATCCGCGTGCTGGACGTCTTCGCCCAGCATGTGGCGCCTCGGCTGCAGTCCGCCTCGTCCTGACTGCCGCTGACCGAGGCTGGCCATGGCCCAGGCCGGTCCGGAGGCGATCAGCCGCCGACGAGCCGTCGCCGCAGCCTCTCTTCGCTCGGCACGGCGCGCCGCGTCCTGGACGGGACGGGAGCGGCAGCACGTGGCGATATAGCCACCTCCTGCCGCTATACGCCCGGCGGCGACCCCCGCGGAACATCTCCGTCGGCACGCCACCTCCCGCGAAAAGGCGGCGGGGCCGACGGGGTGCTCCCCCGTCGGCCCCGTCGGCCGGTGCCTGTGGCTCAGGCGCCGATCAGGCGCGCTGCCAGGTAGGACTCGACCTGGTCGAGCGCCACGCGCTCCTGCTGCATCGAGTCGCGCTCGCGGACCGTGACGGCCTGGTCATCGATCGTGTCGAAGTCGACGGTGACGCAGAACGGAGTGCCGATCTCGTCCTGACGGCGGTAGCGGCGACCGATCGCCTGGGTGACGTCGACCTCCACGTTCCAGTGCTTGCGGAGCTTGTCCGCGAGCTCGTTCGCGCGGGGCACGAGGTCCTCGCTCTTGGACAGCGGCAGGACCGCGACCTTGATCGGGGCCAGGCGCGGGTCGAGCCGCAGCACGGTGCGCCTGTCGACGCCGCCCTTGGCGTTGGGGGCCTCATCCTCGGTGTAGGCGTCCACGAGGAAGGCCATCATCGAGCGGGTCAGGCCGAAGCTCGGCTCCACCACGTAGGGGGTGTAGCGCTCGTTCGCGGCCTGGTCGAAGTACTGCATCTTCGTGCCGGAGGCCTCGGTGTGGCTGGCGAGGTCGTAGTCGGTGCGGTTGGCGATGCCCATGAGCTCGCCCCACTCGCTGCCGGCGAAGCCGAAACGGTACTCGAAGTCGATGGTGCGGTCCGAGTAGTGGGCACGCTCGTCGTCGGGCACGTCGAAGCGACGCAGGTTGTCCGGGTCGATGCCCAGGTCCACGAACCAGTCCCAGCAGGCCTCCACCCATTCGTCGAAGCACGGCGCCGCGTCCTCGCCCTTGACGAAGTACTCGATCTCCATCTGCTCGAACTCGCGGGTCCGGAAGATGAAGTTCCCGGGCGTGATCTCGTTTCGGAACGCCTTGCCGATCTGTCCGATGCCGAACGGCGGCCTGCGGCGCGCCGTGGTCATGACGTTCTTGTAGTTGACGAAGATGCCCTGCGCGGTCTCCGGGCGGAGGTAGTGCAGGCCCTCCTCGTTGTCCACGGGCCCGAGGTAGGTCTTGACCAGGCCGGAGAACAGCTGCGGCTCGGTCCACTTGCCCTTGGTGCCACAGTTGGGGCACGCGATCTCGGACATCGGCGCATCCGCCGGATCGTCGAGCTTCTTCTTGGCCGCGTAGG
>DAHVRS010000286.1 GCA_027322375.1 Brachybacterium sp.
GGGCTCATGCCGCACCCGGAGCACGCGGTCGAGGCCGGCTTCGGTCCGGACCAGCCCGGCCAGAGCACCCGCACCGGCACCGATGGCCTGGGGATGTTCACCTCGGTGCTGACCAGCCTCGTGGGCTGAGCAGAGCCCTCCCCCACGCGCTCGGCGCCACCCCCGCACCAGCGCACCAGCGCACCAGCGCACCAGCGCAGGATTGTCAGGTTCTGAGCCAGGTCTCCACCGGATCTGGTTCAGAACCTGACTTTTCTGCTTTCCGGGAGGCCGACGGGGCCGGACGGCGCACGGCAGAGCCCCAGCGCACCGGGCAGCCGGTCAGCGCACCGCGCTGAGCACGGTGAAGCGGCGATCTCGGGTACGCTGGCGGACGGAGCCGAAGCGCGCCCCGAGCTCGGGCCGGTAGCGCAGGTGGGAGTTGTGCACGAACCACAGCTGCCCGCCCGGGCGCAGCACTCGGGCGGCAGCGTCGAGCAGACCCTGCACGAGGGTCGCGTCCACGACGGTGCCGTCATGGAACGGTGGGTTCAGCAGCACCAGGTCCGCGCTCGCCTCCGCCTGCCGGGACAGCGACGTCTCCCACGTGACCTGCACGCTCTCGCGCTCAAGACCATTCGCGGCGAGGGTCGCGCGGGTCGCGGCGACCGCGTCGGCGTCGTCGTCGGAGCCGAGCACCTGCGCGTCCGGCAGGGCGGCGGCGAGGTAGGCGGTGAGCAGGCCGTTGCCGCAGCCGAGGTCAATGGCGGTCTCCGCGGCGACCTCCCCCGCGACGAGCGCTCGATCGAGCGCGTCCAGGAGCAGGAGCGAGCCGGCGTCGGCCCGGGCTCCGCCGAACACGCCGCCGACGCCGCAGAGGGACAGCTCCCTTCGTGCGCCCCGTACCGGCACGGTCGCGCTCCCCGTGGTCGGCGCGGGCGCTTCGGTGCCGGGGCGGGGCGAGGACGCGACGAGGGCACGGGACTTGCCGAGCCCGCGCGAGCCGCGGACCTCGGCGAACACCGTCTCGAGGGTCTCGTTCTGGGAACGTGTCATGTGCTTGACGCGGCCGCCCGCGACGAGGGTGAGGTCCTCCCGGTCGGTCGCCGCGGCGAGGACGCCGAGGCGGCGTGCGAGGTCCTCGAGCCCGGCGAGGGACTTCGGCAGGCGCGCGAGGACCAGGTGCGCCTCGGACCCGGCGGCGAACTCCTCGAGCGCTCGGGGCTCGGTGTCCGTCGCCAGCACGAGGCGGCCCTCGGCGAGGGGGCCGGCGAACGCGGCGGCGAGCGCGTCGGTCTCCGCGCGCGAGGTGTTCCAGGAGTACACGCGCGCATCAGGGTGCTCGGCGAGGAGGTCGAGCGCGGCGGCGGTGAGCGCGCCGGTCGTGTCCCCGACGACGAGCAGGTCGCAGGGGCAGCCGAGCCCGCCCTCCTCCTCGGCGGCGCGCAGGATCACCCGCTCGGTCTGGTCGAGGGCGGGGAGGGTGGTCTCGGGGGTGGCGTCGGTGCTGGTCACGGAGTCTCTCTGCAGGGTGCGGGTCAGGCGGGCAGCCCGCGCCGGCCGCGGGAGCGCAGACGCCCGTTCGGCAGGGCGGGGGCGGGCAGCGCCGTCGGGGTGTGCGGGGCGAAGGGGCCGAACTGCTCGGCGTCCTCCGGAAGTCCCGCCCGCTCGCGGACGATGTCGGGGATCGGGGCTCCGGCGGACTCGGGCTCGGCGCCGATCTCCGCCTGGTAGCGGGCGCGGAAGGCAGCGATCTCCTCGTGAGTGCGGCCCACGAAGTTCCACCACATGACGATGTCCTCGCCGAGCGGTT
>DAHVRS010000311.1 GCA_027322375.1 Brachybacterium sp.
ACCACCCTTCCCACCACCGGCTCTGAGGGCGCGGACATCGACACCCCGGACGCGCTCGCGCAGGTGCGCCGTGCCGCCGGTCCCCGCATCGCCCTCGCTCAGATCGTGGTGAGCGAGAACGTCGAGGAGACGTTCTCCGTGGTGCGCGCCGCCGTCGCCGAGGCCGCCGCGCAGGGCGCCCACCTCGTGCTCCTGCCCGAAGCGACCCTCACCCCCTTCGGCACCGACCTGCGCGCCGCGGCAGACGCCCACCACGACCGCTTCGCGGCTCTGCTCCAGGAGCTCGCCGACGCCCACGGCGTCATCGTGGTCGCCGGCTCCTTCAGCCCGGCCGACGGCACCCGCGTCCACAACACCGTGCTGGTCCGCGGACCGGGCGGGGAACCGAGCGCCGAGTACCGCAAGATCCACCTCTTCGACTCCTTCGGCGCTGACGAGTCCCGCACCGTCGCTCCCGGCGACCAGCTCGTCACGATCGACGTGGACGGGACCTGCTTCGGGATCGCGACCTGCTACGACGTGCGCTTCCCCGAGCAGTTCACGGCGCTCGCCCAGCGCGGCGCCCAGGCCGTGCTGCTGCCGCTGGCGTGGCAGGACGGGCCCGGCAAGGAGGAGCAGCTCCAGCTGCTGCTGCGCGCCCGGGCGCTGGATGCGACCGTCGTCATCCTCGCCGCCGACCAGGCCCCGCCGGAGGGCTACGAGGGTGCCGCCGCCCGTGGTGTGGGACTCAGTGCCGCCGTCGGACCGCTCGGCGCCGTCCGGCAGGAACTGGGTCGCGAACCCGGTCTGCTCCTGGTCGATCTGGACCTCGAAGAGATCGCTGCCGCCCGCGCCGCACTGCCCGTCCTCACGCACCACGTGCCCCTGCCGGAGGCCTGGAAAGTCCCTTCCGGAGGCCTGGACCAGCCCCGAAAAGGGTGACCAGAGGCACAGGTTGAGGTACAAGACAGTGGCGTAGCCTGCAGGAATGGTCCACTCGATGCGTTCCCTGCCAGCCCCCACCCGTCTCGTGAGCCTCCTCGCCCTCGCCAGCGCGATCGCCCTCGCACTGCTCCTCGCGATGCCCACCGCCGCGCAAGCGCACGACACCCTGCTCGAGTCCGATCCGACCGACGGCGACGTGCTCGAGACGTCCCCCGAGGAGCTCACCTTCAGCTTCTCCGCCAACATCCTCGACGTGAGTCCCGTGGTGAGGATCAGCGACGCGGACGGTGAGACGGTCGCCGAGATCACCCCGACCATCGAGGGCCCCGTCGCGACCGCGGCCCTGCCCGAGCCGCTCGCGGCCGGGGACTACGAGATCGCCTGGCGCGTCGTCTCCAGCGACGGCCACCCCATCGAGGGCACCTTCGCGATCACCGTCGAGCAGGACACCGCCGCCGAGCCCGATGAGTCTGCAGAGTCCGAGGAGCCCGCTGCGAGCGATGACGGTGGCGCGACCGCTGCGGAGACCACCGGTGACACCGCCGCGAGCGACGCCGAGGACCAGACCTCGGAGGAGAACCCGGCCGCGCAGACCGAGGATGAGTCCGCCGGCGGGCTCTCGATGCCGCTGCTGCTGGGGATCCTCGGCGTGGTCGTCGTGGGCGCAGTCATCGCTGGCGTCGTCATCGTGCGCCGTCGCGACTGACACCCAGCTGCGGCTGACCCCGCTTCACGCACGAAAGAGCCCCGGCACCTCGCAGTGCCGGGGCTCCGTCATGCTCAGGGGAGCGGAAGGGTCACTTGCCCTTCTCGTCGCCCTTGCCGAGGCCCATGCGGTCCTTGGCGGCGTCGATGCCGGAGTCGACCTGCTTGTCGACGTTGTCCGGCGTGCGCTCCTTGATCTGCTCACCGGCCTGGTCGAGGGCCTGCTCGACCTTGTCCGGGTTGTCCTCGGCGAGGCCCTTGGCCTTGTTCAGCGCGTCATCGAAACCCATGATGCATGTCCTTTCGTTCGCGGACCCACCCCGACTCGGGGCGATGCCGCCAACCTAGGACCCTTGCGCGCCGTGACTCAAACGAGACCGAGAAGTCGTCCCCGTTCTGGCCGTCCATGCACGGAATCCCGCCGAACGCGCAGAGAACGCGCAATACTGACTGCGTGACGCCGCGCATTCCCACCTCCGACGACGCCGCACCCGCCACTTCGGCCACGGCTGCTTCCACGACGACTGCCCCCACCCCGGCCTCGCCGGCACCTGCTCAGTCGGCGCCCGCCACTGTGCCCCGCGACCGCAGGGCCCGCTGGGACCACGTGCTCACGCTGCTCGCCTCCACCAAGCGCCTGAACGTCGCGGACGTCGCGCGCGAGCTCAGCGTCTCCGAATCCACGGTCCGGCGCGACTTCATGGAGATGGAGCGCGCACAGCTCGCCCGCCGCACCCACGGAGGGATCATCGCGATCGACGTCGCCTACTCGCTGGCGACCGTCCCGCGCAGCGCCGACGAGGGCTCCGCCCAGCGCGAGCGGATCGCCGCCCACGCCTCCACCCTCGTCGAGCCGGGACAGATCATCGGCTTCAACGGCGGACGCACCACCACCGCGACCGCCCGCCGCACCGTGGCCCGCCCCGACCTCGACTCCCGCGACGGCTCCCCGGGCCTGACCGTCGTCTGCGCGGCGCTGAACATCGCCACCGAAGCCGTGCTCCGCCCGGCCGTGCGCACCGTGGTCCTGGGAGGCGTCGCCGAGCCCTACTCCTTCGAGCTCACCGGCCCGCTCGCCACCGCCACCATGCGCGACCTGTGGCTGGACACCATGTTCGTGGGCACCGTCGGCCTGGACCTGAACGCGGGCCTGACCTGCAACTCGGACGCCGAAGCCGGGGTCACCCGCACGATGATCGGCCACTCCCGCCGCGTGGTGGGCCTCGCCTCCGCAGACAAGATCGGCCACCGGGCGCTCGCCGGGATCTGCCCCGTCTCCGTCCTCACCGACCTCGTCATCGCCGGCGAGGTCCCGGACGATCTGCGCGCCCACCTCGCCGAGGCCTCCGTGCGCCTGCACGAGGTGTGACAGCACGGCTGCACGAGGTGTGAGCGCACCCGTCCGAGCGCGCCCGCGCGAGAACCCATGTGACCATCGGAACGCGCCTCCTGAACAGGTCCGGGCCTCCGAGCGCGGCACGCCTGCACTCCGAGATGCCCCGGCCCCGGTAGCGTGGTGACCATGTGGAATTTCCTGCGCGGGAAGAAGCGGACGGCGCGTTCCGAGGAGAGCGTGAGCGTCCCGGACGATGCCCTCTCGGCCCTGGCCAGGGAGCGTCGTGCCGCCGTGGCGGGCACCGCTGCGAGCGCGCCCAGCGCACCCAGCGCGAGCACTGCCGCGAGTGCGCCGTCGGCCCCGTCGGCCCCCTCCGCCTCGGAGGCGCCCGGCGCCGAGGAGCCGCCCCGCATGCAGGTCCCCCACGGCTACGAGGTGGTCGTGGACCGCCACCTCGACGAGGTCGGCGCCGGGATCGCGCCCGAGCAGGATGAGGATGACCTGCCCGCCGTCCCGCGTGAGCACCGCCCCCTCAGCCGCGAGGACCGGGTCGCGGACTCCCTGGACCGCTGGTCCCAGCAGATCACCGGGGGAGTGCAGGCCCCGTCCTTCCTCACCCAGATCCGTGCGGGCGGCGTGGTCCTGGACCTCACCCACTCCCACCCCTCCGGGCTCGCACAGCTGCTCGCTGGTCGGGGTCCGACGCGCCTGTCCTCCCTGGTGCGCGAGGTGGGGGCGCTCGCCGACGCCCGCGCCCACGCCCGCTCGATCCGCGAGATCGCCGAGCGCCACGCGGAGGAGGTGGGCCTGACCACCTGCCATCTCGGGATCGGCGAGGCCGTGTGGTACCCCGAGGACGGCTCCGCCCCGATCCACGCGCCCGTGCTCGTGCGGCCCCTCACCCTGCGCCTGCGCGGCAATGCCCGCGAGGACGTGGACCTCGAGGTCGACGCGACCGCGGACCTGAACCCCGTGCTGCTGCGCTCCCTGCGCGAGGCCGGGGTCGCGGTCGATGCGCGCGCCCTGCTCGCCACCACCGACTCTGCCCACGGCTTCGACCCGAACCCGGTCCTGGACGCCTTCCGCTCCCTCGGTCAGCCGCTGCCCGGCTTCCGGATCCTGCACGCGCTCGTGGTCGGGAACCTGATGGACGCGGCCGGCTCCGTCGCCGAGGATCTCGACGTCGACCGCCCTGACTGGGCCGCCTCCCCGCTCGTCGCCGCGCTCGCCGGTGATGAGGGCGCCCGTGAGGTGGTCCGCGGCGCGGAGGACGCGACCGAGGTGCCCGAGGTGCCGGAGGAGGAGCTCGTCGCCGCGGTCGATCCCGGCCACCGCCAGGTCCTCTCCCGCGTCCTCGCCGGGCAGGACCTCGCCGTCGCGACTCCGCCGGGCACCACGAGCCTCGGCCTCGTGGTCGACCTCGCCCAGGAGCTCAACGCCCGCGGCCGCTCCGTGCTGATCGTCTCCCAGCGCCGCCGCAACCTCGCCCAGCTGGTCGAGATCGCGCAGCGCCGCGGCCTCGAGGAGCTTGTCTTCGATCTCTCCCCGGACCCGTCCCTGCAGCGCAACGCGTCCGCCGCCCTGCTGCGCAGCCTGCGCCGTGCCGGCACTCACGGGCTCGGCCCGGATGATGAGGCGCCTGCCGAGCTCGGCGAGAGCCGCGACATCCTCGTGGGCCACGTCGCGGCGATGCACCGCATCCAGGAGCCCTGGGACGCCTCCGCGCATGATGCGATCTCCGCGCTCGCGGCCCTGACCCGGCTCAGGCCCGCCCCGCGCACCCAGGTGCGGCTGCGGGCGGACGTCGCCGCGCAGATGATCGGCGCGGACCGGGACCGCTTCAGCGAATCGCTGCGCGAGGCCGCCGAGGTGGGTGTGCTCTCCTCCGGCCCCGAGACCACCGCCTGGTACGGCGCACCGATCAGCTCCGACACCCAGGCCGCACGCGCCGAGGAGCTCGTGGACGAGCTCAAGGAGGACATCCTCCCGCTGCTGCGCCGTGCCTGCGCCCGCTCCGGCTCCGAGCTGGGCCTGACCGAGCCCGCGACCCTCACCCAGCTGGGGGAGCGGATCGCGCTGCTGGACCGGGTCCGCGGCGTGCTCGGCACCTTCCAGGCCGCCGTGTTCGTGGCCCCGCTCGCGGACCTCGTGGCCGCCACCGCGGACAAGCGGTGGCGCGAGGAGCGCGGCGTGACCATGGGCTGGGGTCTGCGCCGCCGCCTGCGCAAGGACGCCGCCGCCCTGCAGCGCCCTGCCTCCCTGTCCCCGGACCTGCATCGCGACCTCGGCGAGGCCCGCGCGGTCACCGAGGCGTGGCGCCGCGCCGCCGTCGGCGCCATCCAGGCCGACGGGGCAGTCGCTGCCGACGGGGCAGCCGCCGCCGCCGCGCCGGGGGCGGCCCCCGCTGCCGCGAGCGAGGAGCGGACCACCCGCACCCGCCCCACCCTGCCCGACGACCTCGAGTCCGTGCGCCGCGCCGCCGCTCGTGCGCAGAAGGCGCTGGACGAGCTCGCAGTCCTGCTGGATGGGACCGAGGCCGGCGCCGACCTCGCCCACACCGACCTCGACGAGCTCGAGCAGCGGATCGCCGCGCTCGCCGCGGACCGCCACGATCTCGAGACCCTGCCGCGCCGCACCGAGCTGCTGCGCCGCCTCACCTTCGACGGGCTCGGCGAGCTGGTCGAGGACCTGCGTGTGCGCCGTGTGCCCCGCGATCAGGTCGGCGCGGAGCTCGAACTCGCCTGGTGGCGCAGCGTCCTGGAGCTCATCGCCGGCGCCGAGCCGACGATCTCCCAGTACGACGGCACCTCCCTGTCTCAGGTCGCCGAGCGGTTCCGCCGCCTGGACGCCGAGCACCTCGCCTCCGCCGCCGCGCGCGTCCACGCCGCGGCGGACGAGACGCGCGTCGCGACGATGAAGACCTACCCGGACACTTCCCGCTCCGCCATCGCGGAGCTCGCCCGCTCCTCCACGGTCTCCATCCGCGACCTCGCCGCGAAGTACGAGGACATCCTCTTCGCGGCCCGTCCCGCCTGGCTCGCCTCCCCGTACCTGGTCCCGCAGGTCATCCCGCGCGGCCGCCACTTCGACGTGCTCATCGTCGCCGACGGCGGGCGCCTGCCCACCGCGGCCGCACTGCCCTCGATCGTCCGCGCCGAGCAGACCGTCGTGGTCGGCGATCCGCTCGAGTACGGCGGGGACTCCGCCCCGAGCCTGCTGGACGACATGCTCCGCATCGCCCCGCACCTCGAGATCCTCCGCGACCCGCACCCCGCCACCGAGGGGCTGCGCAGCTTCGCGCAGCGCCGCGCCCTGGCCGGGGAGGTGACCGCCGTGCCGAGCCCCATCGCGCCCGAGCGGGACCGCCTGGTCATGGTCGAGAACGGCCGCGGTCCGGTCACCGAGGGCATGGAGTACGTGGAGAGCACCGAGGCGGAGCTGCGTCGCGTCACCGATCTGGTGATCGAGCACGCTCGCACCCGGCCCGAGCGCTCCCTGGCCGTGCTCACCTTCACCGACGAGCACGCCCGGCGCCTCATGGAGCGGATCATGAACACCGTCTCCGTGATCCCGGCACTGCGCGACTACTTCGACCCGGGCGCGAAGGAGGTCTTCACCGTCCTGCCCGCGGACCAGGCCACCGCCGTGCTGCGCGACGACATCATCGTCTCGGTCGGCTTCGGCAAGACCCCGCACGGCCGACTCCTGCACCGCTTCGGGCCGCTGTCCGAGGCGAACGGGCGCAAGGCCCTCGCCACCGTGATCACCCGCGCCCGCGGCCGCACCACCGTGGTCTCCTCGATCGGGGTGCAGGACCTCGACCACGCCCGCCTGCGCACCGACGGCGCTCGCGACCTGCGCGCGATGCTCTTCGTGCTCCAGGGCGGGCCCGACGTGCCCGTCATCCCGCACGTCTCCGCCCTCACCGGCCATGACGTGGAGGTCGCGCCGCCCGTCCCCGAGGCACCGCGCGCCATGCCCGCCGCCCCGATCCAGGAGGGCGTCGGCACGACGACGGGCGCAGAGAATACCGCCGCCCCCGCCGCGGGCACTGCGGCCGGGAGCGAGGACCTCTCGGACGAGGATCTCGACGCCGCGATCGAAGCGGCGCTCGCCCGCAAGTCCAGCGCGAGCGCGGACAGCGCCGACCCCGAGGACGCTGGCCCCGACGGCGCCGAGACGGGCGATGCCGCGACCTCGGGCGCTGACCCGTCGGCCGACGGGACTGCCGCCGCAGCCGCGGCTGCCGAGGGGGCTGACTCCGACGCTGCATCCGACGACGCCAGCCCGTCGGCCGATCCTGACGCCGAGCCGGCCGAGGAGGAGGCGCCCGCACCCCGCGCCCCGCGGGCGCTGGAGACCGACGCGCTCGTGCAGGACCTCGCCGACCGCCTCCAGCGCCTCGGCCTGCTGGTCGAGCGGGACTTCGGCCTCTCCGGCGACCGGATCGAGCTCGCGCTCGGCCACCGCGACATGCCCGGACGGCTCCTGCTCGCCGTGGACACCGACGGCTCCCACTACGTCGACACCCCCAGCCAGCGCGAACGCGACCGGCTGCGCGCCGAACGGCTCGAGGCGGCCGGCTGGGCGACCGAGCGGGTGTGGTCCTGGGCGCTGTTCATCGACCCCGACGGTGAGGCGGAGCGGATCCGCCGTGCCGTGGACCGGGCGCTGCGCCTGGTCCAGGCCGAGGAGCGCTCCGACTCGCCCTCCGGCGTGGGCACCATCCGCCACCGCCTGCCGCGCCCGCAGATCCCTGCCGGTCACCCGCTGTCCTTCTACTCCAGCGACGACTTCGACGCGGTCGTGGAGTACATCTGCTCCGACGGCCGGGCCCGGCTCGAGGAGCACCTGGCCACCGAGGTGCGCAGCTTCCTCGGCTTCGAGCAGCGCTCCGTGCTGCTGGACGTCTCCGTCTCCAGCGCGATCCGCCGCTACCAGGAGCGCCAGTGACCACCCCGCGGCGCGGCCGCGTGGTGATCTCCTCGCTCACCGGCAAGCCGATCCCGTGGGACGAGGAGGAGCAGAAGGCGGCGCGCGAGGAGCACCGCCCGATCCTCCCGGACCGCCTCGCAGAGGACGCGCCCGAGCCCGGGGCCGACGAGTCCAACGATGCGCGGATCGCCGGCGAGGTGCCCCCGCACTGGGGTCGCGGCCGCTGACGCGGCGTCCCGGCACCCGCGGACTCAGCGTCTTCGTTGCAGCTGCTACTGCTCTTCGTTGCAGCTGCTACTGCACTGCACGGCGCTGCGCTGCGCGGGGTCCGTCACTCTGGCGGCACTGACCTGCGCGTCGGCGCGAGGCGCTTCGTAGGCTGAGGCCATGACGGACACCGCCCCCGCCGCCCCGCCCGCCCTGCCGCGTCATCGGAACCCGGTCGCGAACCTGCTGCGCGGCGCGCTGATCGGCGTGGTCGAGACGGTGCCCGGCGTCTCCGGCGGCACCGTCGCGCTGGTCACCGGTATCTACGACGAGCTCATCGAGGCCGGCCACCAGGTCACCGCCGCGGCGCGCACCCTCGTCACCGGCCCGGACCGGATCGCCGGAGCGCGCGAGCACCTGCGCGGCGTGAACTGGCTGCTCATCCTCCCGCTGCTGGTGGGGATGGCCGCGGCCGTGCTCACCGTCGCCGGCCCTGTCGCGGGCCTCGTCGAGGACCATCCCGCCACGATGCGCGCCCTCTTCCTGGGCCTCGTCGCCGGCAGCGTGCTCGTGCCCATGCGCCTCTCCGGCGGGGCATGGCGCCTGCCCGAAGCAGGGCTGTTCCTCGCCGGCGCCCTCGGCGGGCTGCTGCTGACCTCCCTGCCCTCGACCTCGCTCAACCCGAGCCCATGGGTGGTCGCCCCCGCCGCCGCGCTCGCCGTGTGCGCGCTGGTGCTGCCCGGCGTCTCCGGCTCCTTCCTGCTGCTGAGCGTGGGCCTCTACCAGCCCACCCTCCAGGCCGTCGACGAGCGGAACCTCGGCTACATCGCCTGGTTCGGGCTGTGGGCGCTCGTGGGCCTCGTGGTGATCGTCCGGATCATGCGGGTCCTGCTCACTCGCCACCACCGCGGCACCATGGTGGTCCTCGCCGGGATCATGATCGGTGCCCTGCGCAGCCTCTGGCCCTGGCAGTCCACCGAGGGCGCCCTGCAGGCCCCGGGCCCGGACTGGCCGCTCATGCTGCTGCTGGCCGTGGTGGGCGTCGCGGCCGTGCAGCTGCTGGTCCTCGTCGAGTCCCGCCTCGCCGCCCGCACTGACAACGACGACACTGCGGCCACCCGCGACTGACCTCTCGCCCTGCCCGTACCCTGGCGGTATGACTGACACGAGCACCGACAGCATCGACCTCTCCACCGTCCGCGTCGCCCTGATCGGGGCGGGGAACATGGGCGGGCCCGTCGGCCTCACCATGCTCGAGGCGGGCGTGCGCCCCGAGAACCTGCGCGTGGCGAACTCGAGCGCCGAGAGCAGCGAGCGTGCCGCGAGCGCGCTCGGCGCGACCGCTGCCACCTCCCGTGCCGAGGCGGTCCGCGACGCGGACGTCGTGGTCCTCGGCGTGAAGCCCTACCAGGTGCTCGATCTCCTCGCCGAACTGCGCGAGGACCTGCCCAGCGGCGTTCTCGTGCTCTCCCTCGCCGCCGGCACCACCCTGTCCCACATGCGGCACACCCTCGGCGCCGGCGCCGCGGTGATGCGCGCGATGCCGAACACCCCGATCTCCGTGGGGGAGGGAGCCGTGGGCCTCATGGGCGGCGCGGACGTGGACCCCGCCCACCACCGCCTCGCCCACGCCCTGTTCTCGAAGGCCGGGGTCGCGGTCGACATCACCGAGGACCAGGTCCACGCCTTCATCGGCGCGGCCGGCTCCCTCTCCGCCTTCGTGTTCCTGCTCATCGAGGCGATGACGGACGAGGCCGTGCGCCTCGGGCTGAAGCGCGACCTCGCCGCCGCCCTCGTGCAGCAGACCGTGCGGGGCGCTGCGACGATGCTCACCGAGGAGGGCACCCACCCGGCGGTCGCGAAGAACGCCGTCTCCAGCCCCGGCGGCACCACCGTCCAGGGCCTCGCCGCGCTCGAGCGCGAGGGCGTGCGCAACGGTGTCGCGGCTGCGATGGCCGCCGCCGCAGACGCCTCCCGCGCCATGACCGAGGACTGATCACCCCGCCGTCGGGACCCGGCTGTCGGGCCCGGCGCGGCGCTCAGGAGCGCTGGGAGAACTTCTCGATGAGCCCGGTCTTCCCGGAGACGATGAGCAGATCGTGCGCGGCGACCATCGTCTCCGGCACGGCGTAGGTGAAGTCCTTGCCGGGCGACTTCACGCCCACCACGGTCACGCCGTAGCGGCGGCGGATGTCCGACTCGGCGAGGGTCATGCCCTGCACCTCGCGCGGCGGGCGCATCTTCACGATCGCGAAGTCGTCGTCGAACTCGATGAAGTCCATGAGGCGGCCGTTGACGAGGTGGGCAACGCGCTTGCCGGCGTCGGCCTCGGGATAGACCACGTGGTGGCAGCCGATGCGCTGCAGGATCCGGCCGTGCGCCGCGGAGATCGCCTTCGCCCAGATCACGGGCTTGCCGAGGTCCACGAGGTTCGCGGCGATGAGCACGCTGGACTCGATCGTGGTGCCCACCCCGACCACGGCGAGACGGAAGTCCGCCGCACCGATCTGCTCGAGCACCTCCGGCTGGGTCGCATCCGCGCGCACCACATGCGTGAGCTGCCCGGAGTACTTCTGGACCAGCTCCTCGTTCGAATCGATCGCGAGCACCTGGGTGCCGAGCTTCTCGAGCGTCAGGGCGATCGAGGCACCGAACCGGCCCAGGCCGATCACCAGCACCCCTTCATCGCGCGCACTGCGTGGCATGTCTGCTCCTCACTGCAGGTCCTCCCTGCGGGCCCGCGCAGAGCGCGGACGGGACCGGCGGCACAGTCTAGGCGCTCAGCACGCGCGCAGAGGCCGCTTTCCACGGAGCTCAGCCGAGGATCGCTCAGCCGACGATGGGGCGTTCCTTCGGCAGTTGCACCATCCGCACCCGGGAGCGGACCGCGAGCGCCGCGCCGAGGGTCATCGGACCCAGGCGCCCCACGTACATGCACAGGATGATCACCCACTTCGCGTCCGTGGGCAGCAGCGCCGTGATCCCGGTGGACAGCCCCACCGTGCCATAGGCGGAGAGGACCTCGAACAGGGTCTGGTCGAGGGTGAAGGTGCTCATCCGCAGCACCAGGAAGGTTGCGAGGAACACGGTCGCCGCGCTCATGACGAGCACGCCGATCGCCTGGCGGATCGTCTCCTGCGGGATACGGCGGCCGAACACTTCCACGTCGGGGTTGCCGCGCACCTCCGCCCAGATCGCGAGCATGAGCAGCGCGAAGGTCGTCACCCGGATGCCGCCAGCGGTGGAGCCGGAGCCGCCGCCGATGAACATCAACAGGTCGGTGACCAGGCGCGTCTCCGCCGTCATCGCGCCCACGTCCAGGGTCGCGAACCCGCCCGAGCGCGGCATGATCCCGGCGAACCAGGTCGCCAGCAGCTTCGTGCTGGTGGAGT
>DAHVRS010000332.1 GCA_027322375.1 Brachybacterium sp.
TCGCCGACCTCGCCCTCGAGACGGTCCCCGCCCTCGCCAGCGCCGACGACGCTGGGGCCGACGGGGCAGGGCTCCCGGCCGATGGCGCGCGGGTCCCCTCGGTGCTCGACATGGGCTGCGGCTCCGGCCACTACCTCGCGACCCTCCTGAACCACGCCCCGACAGCGCGCGGCCTCGGCGTGGACACCTCGGCGCGCTCGCTGCGGTTCACGACCCGCGCCCATGAGCGGGCCGCCGCCGTGCTCGGCGATGTCTTCTCCCGCTTCCCCCTCGCGGACGACTCGGTGGACGTGCTGCTGGACGTGTTCGCGCCCCGGAACCCCGCCGAGTTCGCGCGCGTGCTGCGCCCGGGCGGCGCACTGCTCGTCGCCCGCCCCTCCCCCGATCACCTCGCCGAGCTGCGCAAAGCCGTGCCCGGGATGGTCGATGTGGACCCGCACAAGGAGGAGCGCCTGCATGCGGCGCTCGATCCGCACCTGACGGAGATCGCGCGGCGCGAGCTGCGCGTCCCGCTGCGCCTGGCCCCCGAGGCCGCTCGGGATCTCGTGGCGATGACACCGAGCGCACGCCACGTCGACGCCGCCGCGCTCGCGCAGCAGTTCGGCGAGGACGCGCCTACGCTCGAGGTGACGCTCGGCGTGGTCCTCTCCGCGCACCGTCCCCGCTGAGCCGCACCTCACCACGACAGTGCAGGTGGGGCCGATAGGCTGGAGGTCCACCCATCCCCTCGCCCCAGGAGTGCTGTGTCCTCGTCCGTCCTGTCCCGTCGCCGCGTCATCCACCTCGACTTCGACGGCACCCTCGCCCAGGCCGGCATCATGCCGCGCGCCCAGGTGGAGACGGTCCGGCGCGCTCGCGCCGCCGGTCACGTGATGGTGCTGAGCACCGGTCGTCCCACCTCGATCGTCCACCCCGACGTGCTGGAGCTCTTCGACGCCGCGGTGACCTCCGCCGGTGGGCATGTGCGCGTCGGTGAGGAGCTCCTGCGCGATGTCCGCTTCCCCGAGGCGCTCGCACGCCGCACCGTGGAAGCGCTCGAGGCCGCTGGCGCGTCCTACGTGCTCGAGGCACCGGACTCGCTGTGGTGCTCCCCCAGCTCCGCCGAGCTGCTCGAGGAGCGCCGCGCCGGGATCCCCACCCCCGGTGAGGGCGATCTGGGCCGCGGCGCGCTGGACATCATCGAGGCGGTGCAGGTGACCGACGATCTTCCCAGCAAGTCCTTCGCGAAGATCTCCGTGTGGAGCTCGCCGGTGCAGGTCGAGGAGATCGCCGCGCAGCTCGGTGACGAGATCGGCGCGCTGCCCAACTCGATCTCCGAGGACGGCCGCGGCTCCGGGGAGCTGCACCTGAGGGGGATCGATAAGGCCGACGGGCTGCCGCTGCTGGCCGAGCACTTCGGCATCCCGGTCGAGGACTCGATCGCGGTGGGCGATGGCCCGAACGACCTGGGGATGCTGCGCGCGGCAGGGACCGCCGTCGTGATCCGCGGCTCGCGCCCCGAGGTGCTCGCCACCGGGGATCTGGAGATCGCCCCGCCTGCCGAGCACGGCATCGAGGACGCCTTCGCGCAGCTGGGACTGTTCGAGCCCGTCAGCGTCTGAGCTCGACATCGCAGCTGAGCCGCGATGTACGGTTCAGCTGCGGTGGCGCAGCCCGAGGAGCACCAGCCCCACCGAGGCGACGAGCGCGCCGGCGCCCAGCAGGATCACCGCCTGCGGCATCACCTGCGTGGCGAAGCGCTCCTCGAAGACCTGCACGATCGGGCCGAGGAACACCGCCTGATCCACCGCGTCCGGGACGATCTGCTCGATCCGCGTGGTGAGCAGCCAGGTGGCGAGCCCGGCGAGGACCGCGCCGAGCCCCGCCGCGGTCAGCGCCACGCGTCGGTGCGAGGACACGAGCAGGGCGAGCACCGCGAGGGCGAGCGCGATCGGCCCTGCCCGGTGCGCCCAGGGGTCCAGGATCGTGGCGTGGGTCAGCAGCGGCACGTCCGGGATGGTCGCCATCGTGATCGTGGCGCTGTCCGGGCGGGGCAGGTTGTCCACGAGCGGCAGCGAGTCCTCCGCGGACGTCAGCAGGGAGTCGATCAGCGGCAGCAGGTCCACGTCCAGCGGGGAGGCGCCCGGGGTGAACAGGGCCCCGTGCAGCTCGACCATCGCCCTGTCCCACACGGTCGCGTAGGCCTCGGTGCCCGTCAGGCGCGGTGCCTGCTCCTGCAGCAGCGGTGAGAGGCGGTCGGCGAGGAAGCCGGGGACCAGGTCGTTCGCGAGCACCTCGTCCACGGCGCTGTCGGTGAGGGAGCGCTGCAGCGTCGCAGCCGAGGAGAGCGGCTGGGTGATCGCGAGGAACCCGTCCTGGTCCACGACGTTCCGCTCGATCCACACGGCCGGCAGCCAGAGCGCGCCGAGGAGCGTCGCCGCGATCAGCAGCAGGGCGGAGAGCAGGTCACGCAGGGAGGACACGCGCCCACGGTACCGCCGGTCAGCGTCGTGAGGAGGGTGGGCTCCCCCACGCCGGTGTAGGGGTGTGGTGCGAGTGCTGTGCAGGCGCGGGAGGTGTGCGGGCACGGAGCAAATTGCAGGGTGTCCGGGCACGCGAACGGCCCCGCACCGTGTCGAAGGGTGCGGGGCCGTGAGCCGGGGTCAGGACCGGCGAGAGCGAGCGGGATCAGCCGATGCGGATGAAGGTCCAGCTGCCGGAGTAGATGTTGCGCTCAGAGGTGTCCACGCGGGAGTTGCCGGCGTCGACGAAGGTGTTGCCACCGGCGTAGATGCCGATGTGGCCGGGCTTGTAGACGAGGTCGCCGGGGCGGGCCTCGGAGCGCGGGATCACGGTGCCGGCAGCGGCCTGGCCGGCCGCACCGCGAGGCAGGCTGATGCCGTGCTGGGCGTAGACCCACTGCACGAACCCGGAGCAGTCCCAGCCCGACGGGGAGGTGCCGCCGTAGACGTAGGGGGTGCCGATGCCGGAGCGGGCCGTGGCGAGGATGGAGCTGCCCTTCGCGGCGGACGGAGCCGGCGAGGAGGACTCCTCCTTCTTCTTCGAGGAGGAGTCGGAGGACGAGGAGCTGGAGGAGCTCTCAGAGGAGGAGGACGAGGAGCTGGAGGAGCTCTCAGAGGAGGAGGACGAGGAGCTCTCGGAGTTGCTGGAGGTGCTGGAACGCTCCTCGGAACGGTTCGCGCGGTTGTCCTCGCGGGTCTCGGTCTGCTGCTCCTCCTGAGCGGCCTCCTCGGCGGCGGCCTCCTCAGCGGCCTGGCGCTCGGCCTCCGCAGCGGCCTCAGCGGCGGCGATCTCCTCCTCCGTGGGGCCCACCTCGATGGCGATGGTGCTGGCCTTGGGGGCGGGGGCGAGTGCCGGCTGAGCATCGGCCTCAGCGGTCTCGGCGGCGGGGATGCCCACGGCCGGGGCGACGACGGGGGTGAGCAGCGCCGGGGCTGCGGCGTCGGCCTGCGGGCCGTCGGCCTGGGTCTCGGCGGTCGCGGCGGAGGCGCCACCGATGAGGATCGCGGCGGCCATGGCGGCGCCGGCGCCTGCGCGGCTGACGTGGGTCACGGGGGTGACCGCACGCATGGCGCGGCGGTGAGTGTTCTGAGCGGTCTTCGACACGAAATAGCTCCCAGCCCCGGGGCCGTGGCCCTCGCGCAGTCTCTGTCGACTCGCTTCCCATCCCGGTGCACGAAAGGGGCTTTCCAGGGGGGAGTGCCGCCGCTCCTACCGCGTCGGCACGACCTCGACCATAGGGGGCGGGAGCGCTCAGGCGCGGCCTCCGGGAGGCTTCTGGGAAAGAGCTTGACGGACCCTTTACCCGGCGGTGAGCGGGGTCACATGGAGCTGGTCTGCGACGATCTCCGTCACTGCGACCTCGCCCCCTTCGGGGCCGCGCAGCACGATGCTGTCCCCGACCCGCTCCGCGTCGAGGCGAGCCCCGGGGATCATGCCATGACCTGCAAGTTCACCGAGAAGTGCGACATCGCTCTGGACCCGCTCCCCGATCCGCTCTAGCCGGACCGCGAGGGACTGCCCGTCTTCGACGGCGGCGCTCAGCTCACGTTCGGGGTTGGCAGGGTCTTTACCCATGTCGGTGGCCTGGGTCTCCTCGATCCCGAGGGCCGCGAGGCCGGGGATCGGGTTGCCATAGGGGTCGATGTACGGGGGCGACATCTTCTGGGCGAGACGCTTCTCGACCTCGAGGCTCATCACGTGCTCCCAGCGGCACGCCTCCTCGTGCACGTGCGCGTAGTCCAGCCCGATGACATCCAGGAGGTGGCGCTCGGCCAGGCGGTGCTTGCGCATCACGTCGGTCGCGACGGAGTTCCCTTCGGGGGTGAGGCGGATGCGGCGCTGATCGTCGAGATGGAGCAGCCCGTCGCGCTCCATCCGGGCGACGGTCTGGGAGACGGTGGGGCCGGAGTGGCCCAGGCGCTCAGCGATCCTGGCCCGCATCGGGGCGATCCCGGCCTCATGGAGCTCGAACACCGTCTTCAGGTACATCTCGGTGGTGTCGATGAGATCTCCGGACACAGGCCCCTCCTCGGTCAGTGCGACTGGCGCCATCCAGCTTATCCGGCGTCACCGACGCCCCGTGCACCGTTCACCCACGGCCGAGCAGGTGCGTGCTGCTCGGGAACGCACAGCGCCCCGAACCCATGGGGGTCCGGGGCGCTGCGACGGGCGCGGCTCATTGCCGCAAGGGCTGTCTCAGGAGAGGCCCTTCATGATCTCGCGCATGAGATCGGCGGTCTCTGTGGGGGTCTTGCCCACCTTCACGCCAGCGGCCTCGAGGGCCTCCTTCTTCGCCTGCGCGGTGCCCGCGGAGCCGGAGACGATCGCGCCGGCGTGGCCCATCGTCTTGCCCTCGGGGGCGGTGAAGCCCGCGACGTAGCCGACGACGGGCTTGGTGACGTGGGCCTTGATGTACTCGGCCGCACGCTCCTCGGCGTCGCCGCCGATCTCGCCGATCATGACGATGCCGGCGGTGTCGGGGTCGTTCTCGAACGCCTCGAGCGCATCGATGTGGGTGGTGCCGATGATCGGGTCGCCGCCGATGCCGATGGCGGTGGTGAAGCCGATGTCAGCCAGCTCGTACATCATCTGGTAGGTCAGGGTGCCGGACTTGGAGACCAGACCCAGCTTGCCCGCACCGGTGATGTTCGCGGGGGTGATGCCCGCGTTGGACTTGCCGGGGCTGATCAGGCCCGGGCAGTTCGGGCCGATGATGCGGGTCGCACCCTTGGCCTGCGAGTAGTTGAAGAACTCGGCGGAGTCCTTGACCGGGATGCCCTCGGTGATGATCACCAGGAGCTCGATCTCGGCGTCGATCGCTTCGATCGCGGCGGCCTTGGCGAACTTCGGCGGCACGAAGACCACCGAGACGTTCGCGCCGGTGGCCTCCATGGCCTCGGCGACGGTGCCGTAGACGGGCACCTCGGTGCCGCCCTCGAAGGTGACGGTCTGCCCGGCCTTGCGGGGGTTCACGCCGCCGACGATGTTCGTGCCCGAGTCGAGCATGCGCTGTGAGTGCTTCATGCCCTCCGAGCCCGTCATGCCCTGGACGATGACCTTGCTGTTCTCATCAAGGAAGATAGACATGTCGGGTGCTGCTCACTTTCCTGCGGCGGCGGCCTCGGCGACCTTCGCGGCGCCGCCGTCCATGGTGTCGGCCTGGGTGACGAGGGGGTGGGCGAAGTCCGCGAGGATCTTGCGACCCTCCTCGACGTTGTTGCCGTCGAGGCGCACGACGAGCGGCTTGGTGGCCGCGTCGCCGAGCTTCTGCAGGGCGCCGACGATGCCGTTGGCGACCGCGTCACAGGCGGTGATGCCGCCGAAGACGTTGACGAACACCGCGGAGACCTGCTCGTCGCCGAGGATGACGTCGAGGCCGTTGGCCATCACCTCAGCGCTCGCGCCGCCGCCGATGTCGAGGAAGTTCGCGGGCTTGACGCCGTGCTTCTCCCCCGCGTACGCGACGACGTCCAGGGTGGACATGACCAGGCCCGCGCCGTTGCCGATGATGCCGACCTCGCCGTCGAGCTTGACGTAGTTGAGGTCCAGGGCCTTGGCCTTGGTCTCCAGCGGGTCCTCGGAGGTGACGTCGACGAGGTCGGCGTGGCCCTCCTGGCGGAACTCGGCGTTGTCGTCGAGGGTGATCTTGCCGTCCAGCGCGACGATGTCGCCGGCGCCGGTCTTCACCAGGGGGTTCACCTCGACGAGGGTCGCGTCCTCCTCGCGGTAGACGTCCCACAGCTTCTGCAGCACGGGGGCGACCTTCGCACCGGTCTCGGCGTCGAACTTCGCGGCCTCGACGATCTCCTTCGCCTTGGCCTCATCGATCCCGACGTTGGGGTCGACGGCCACGCGCGCCAGGGCCTCGGGCCGCTCGACAGCGAGCTGCTCGATCTCCATGCCGCCCTCGACCGAGCACATGGCCAGGTAGTTGCGGTTCGCGCGGTCCAGCAGGAGCGAGAAGTAGTACTCCTCGGCGATATCCGCGCCGGCCGCGATCATCACGCGGTGCACGGTGTGGCCCTTGATGTCCATACCGAGGATCTCGGAGGCCTTCTGCTCCGCCTCCTCGGGCGACTTGGCGATCTTCACGCCACCGGCCTTGCCACGCCCACCGGTCTTCACCTGGGCCTTGACGACGACGACCGGGGTGCCGAGCTTCTCGGCGCCGGCCTTGGCTGCGGCCGGGTCCTCCGCGACGACTCCTCCGAGCACGGGCACGCCGTGCTTCTCGAAGAGATCGCGGGCCTGGTACTCATACAGGTCCACGGGGTGCTTTTCCTCTCGATGTCGGCAGTGGGCGGCAGGCCGCACTGGCCTCGATGCCACCCCTGGGAACACCGCCAGCGTAACGCGTCACACGCACGGGCCATGACCGCAGGGGCAGGGTGCGAGGGGACTCACGTCCGCTCCACCGGACAGTCGCCGACGTGTGCGGAAAGCGCCTCTCCCGATTCTGGCCTGCTCGCGCACCCTCCCGACGGACGCACTGGGCGCTCGGGGCGTCCGCCCAGGTGCGCGGTCTACGATGGAACGATGAGTCGAGCCTCCCGCGGCCTGGTCCAGCGCGTGCGCGAGCACATCGGTTTCAGCGTCGTCGCGATCGGTGTGCTGTTCGTGGTGCTCCGGCTGGTGGGCATCCGCTCGACCTTCGCGGGTTTCGCGATGTCGGTGCTGATCACGCTCGCCCTGAACGTCGGGCTCTCCTACTACCAGGAGTACCGGGCGAAGAACCCGAAGAAGCAGCCGGCGCCGCGCGGCGGCGGGGACATCCGCTTCCGCGAGGACGATGACTACCGCGACGAGGCGCGGCCGCGATACGAGGACCGGACTCGCTATGAGGACCGGGCCCGCTATGACGACCGGCCCCGCGACCGTCGCGACGAGCGCCGCTGAGGCGAGGAGACCCCATGGCCGACTGGAAGACGTACGCGAAAGCGGCGCGCAACACTGCGCGTCGGCAGGCCCCCGAGGCGCGCGATGCGGCCCGACGAGCGGGCGATCGTGCGAGCGGCTATGTGCGCGCCGCCGGGCGCGCGGTCGACGAGGGCTGGCGCGAGGACGGCCGCCCCGGCGGCTCCTCCCGCAGCGCCGAGGAGCCCCGCTCCGCCGGCAGCTCCCGCAGCACCGACAGCTCTGGCACCGACGACGGGTCGCGCCAGCGCGGCGCGGCGCCTCGCCGCGTGACCACCGAGTCCCTCAGCCGCGACGCCGCCGCGTACTACACGGTCGCGAGCCGCCGGGTGCAGCGCGCGAACATCATCCCGCGCCTCCTGCGCGCACTGCGCGATGCGCTGCTGATCGGGGTCTCGCTCCTGGCGATCTGGGCGGTGCTCGCCGCCGCCGGGCTGCCGATCCCCTTCTCCACGGTGCTGCTCGTGGTCGGCGTGATCGTCGCGGCGAGCTTCGGCGCAGGCGTGTACGCGCAGTGGAAGCGGAGCCAGGAGGCCTTCGAGGCGGCCCCGGACCCGCGCGAGAGGTGACTCGCGCGCCCTGCGCGTGACAGCCGACCCCTGCGCCCTGCGCGTGACCTGAGCCGCATCCTCTGAGCTCTTCCCGCACTGGACCGACGCGCAACCGGGCTGACTCATAGCCGGCACCCCGCAGGCGGGACCAACGCCACGTCCACGCCGTCCGGCCCACACCTAAGCTGGGAAGGTCTCTGCCCTGCCCTCCCGACCGGTCGCCCGCCGCCCTGGCCGGGGCATCGTCCCGAGGTGGTCATGCCCTCCCTGCCCTCGCCCTCCACCCGCCCCGCCGATGCCGGGCCCTCGGCGCTGGACCGCGGTGCATGGCATCGCCGCGCCTCCCGCCCGATCCTGGCGTGGATGGTGGCGCTCGTCGTCGTGGTGATCGTCCATCGCTGGCTGCCGCAATCGCGCTGGCTGATGGTGCACATGGTGACGCTGGGACTGATCACCACCTCGATCCTCGTGTGGGGTCAGCACTTCACCGAGGCGCTGCTGAAGGTGCGGCTCGAAGAGGAGACGCGCAAGCGCCAGCTGCGGCGGATCCACCTGCTCACCGCCGGCATCCTCGTGACGATCGCGGGGATGCTCCCGGCCTGGCCGTGGCTCGTGGTGCTCGGCGCGCTGATGGTCTCCGCGGCGCTGGTCTGGTACGCGATGGCGCTCGGCGCGCAGGTGAAGGCCGCGATCGCCCCGCGCTTCCGGTTCACGGTCACCGCCTACATCGCCGCCGCGTCCCTCATCCCCGTCGGCGCGACGCTCGGCGCGATCATGGCGTTCGGGCCGGGTGAGCCGTGGCAGGGACGCCTGCTGCTCGCGCACCAGGTCGTGAACCTGCTGGGCTTCGTGGGGATCACGGTCAGCGGCACGCTGCTGACGCTCTGGCCCACCGTGCTGCGCACGAAGATCGAGCTGGTCGCCGCGCAGCGCGCCGCGAAGGGACTGCAGGGCATGTTCCTGGCGGTGCTGGGCGCGACCGTCGCGGCGCTGACCGGCTCCGCCCTCCTCGGCGCGGTGCTCGTCGCGATCTACTTTGCCTGCTTCGGCTGGCTCGCCGTGACCCTCGTGCGGCTCGCGGTGCGCTCCGCCCGGCAGGAGCGCAACACCCCGCTATCGCTGTTCCCGGTCCTCTCGATCGCCGCGGGCGTGCTCTGGTTCGCCGGCGCCGTCGCCGCGCTGGGGGTCATGTGGTGGGGCTCGGCCGATGCGCAGCTGTCCGCGTCCCTGGTCGCGGCCGATGCGCAGAAGCTCACCGTCCCCTTCGTCGCCGGGTTCCTGCTGCAGGTGCTGTTCGGGGCGATGAGCCATCTGCTGCCGGTGAGCCTGCGCGGCGGGCCCCGCTCCACGAAGGCGGCGCTGGAGATGATGAGCCGCGGCGCGGTCGTGCGCGTGGTCGGCGTCAACCTCGCCCTCGCGCTGCTCGTGCTCGCCTCGGCCGAGGCCGGCTGGGCCGATGCAGTGTTCTCCGCGCTCACGCTCGGCACCGGGGATGTGGCCGATTTCGGCTCCCTCTCCCGCGTGCTCGTCTCCCTGCTCGCTTTCATCGCGCTCGTGTCCTTCGTGGTGCTGATGATCCTCGGGGTGAGGGCCAGCATCCGCAACCGCAGCGTCGCACTGCCCACCCCGACCGGGGTCCCGGGCCCCGGCACGTCGGCCGACGGGCTGCCCGGCACGACCTCGAGCTCCTCGGCCGACGGCCGGCCCTCGCTCCTGGCGGGCACCCCGTCGGGCGCCAGCGCTGCGGCCGGCGGACCCGCGGGTGCCCCGTCGGGCACGCGCTCCGCCGCAGCGGAGACCTCCCCCGCCCGGGTGCGGGCTCGCGTCGCCGCCGAGGAGCGGCGCATGGACCGTCGCTCCCTCACCGGGGCGCTGGTGGGCATCGGCTCCGTGCTCGGCGTCTCCGCGCTCGGCGCGTCCCTGGACCGGGCCGGCGGTGCCCTGCCCGGTACCGGCTCGGGCACGACGGGCACTGGCACCGCGCGGGCGGTCACGCCCACCGGGGAGACCACCACGATCGCGGTGAGCATGGCAGACATGCGCTTCACCCCCGACCGGCTCGAGGTCCCCGCAGGGAACACCCTGGTGGTGGAGCTGCGCAATGACGATCCGCAGGAGGTGCACGACCTCGTCCTCGCCACCGGTGTCACCTCCGGCCGCCTGCAGCCGGGCGATGCGACCACGCTCGACGCGGGAGTGATCACCGAGGATGCCGAGGGCTGGTGCTCGATCGTCGGCCACCGTGCGATGGGCATGGTCCTCACCGTCGTCGCTGTCGGCGCGCCTGCCGCGACCGCGCCCGCGGAAAGCGGGGACAGCAGGGCGACGACCGATGAGCTCGCCCCTGTGCGCGCCGATATGCAGGCCGCGCCCGGCGCCGGGTACACGGTGCGCGATGCGCGCCTGCCGGAGGCCGCGGGCATGGATCAGCGCCTCACCCTCGAGGTGCAGGACCTGCCTGTCGAGCTCGCGCCCGGCGTGGGCATGGACGCGATGACCTACGAGGGCACCGTGGTGGGGCCGGTGCTGCGCTCCGAGATCGGGGCACGCCTCACGATCGACCTCGTCAACAACGGCATGATGGGGCACTCCCTGGACCTGCACGCGGGCCGGGTCGCGCCTGACGAGGTGATGCGCACGATCCCGCCCGGGGAGAGCCTCACCTACGCGATCACCACCGAGCACGCCGGGATCTGGCTCTATCACTGCTCGTCGATGCCGATGACGGTGCACCTCACCGCAGGGATGATCGGTGCACTCGTGGTACCGCCGGCGGGGCTCGCGCCCACGGACCGGGAGTACGTGCTGGTCCAGTCCGAGCACTACCTGGTCCCCGTCGGCGCGCCCGGCTACGAGGACTCGATGCACGAGGACTCGGCGCAGCACGGCATGCAGGGCCACGGCATGAAGGGCCACGACAGGACCACCCCGGACCTTCCGGAGAACATCCACCCGGTGAGCACCGAGAAGATCACGGCCGAGCGCCCCGACTTCACGGTCTTCAACGGGCACGCCACCCAGTACGTCCACGCGCCGCTCGAGGCGAAGGTGGGCGAGCGGGTGCGGCTGTGGGTGCTCGCCGCGGGGCCCTCCCGTGGGATCTCCTTCCACGTCGTCGGTGGAGTGTTCGACACGGTCTTCAAGGAGGGCGAGTACCTGCTGCGGCCCGAGAACGAGACCGGGGGCGGCTCCCAGGCGCTCGATCTCGCTGCCGCGCAGGGCGGGTTCGTGGAGCTCGTGTTCGACGAGCCCGGCACCTACACCGCCGTGAACCACTCCTTCGTGGAGATGGAGCGAGGCGCTCGAGCACTGATCAAGGTCACTGCCTGACATGCCTCGGACGGGCCGGCCGCTTCTCGCGGCCGACCCGTCACTGACTGCTCGTCACGGCCTGCTCAGAGCTTGGTGACTGCCGCGTAGCGCAGCAGCAGGCGCTTACGGCCGTGGGGCTCCTTGAACTGTGCCTCGATCTGCGTCTTCTCGCCCTGCCCGGCGACCTCGGTGACCGTGCCCATCCCGAAGGAGTCGTGGGTGATGCGATCGCCGACGGCGAGCTGAGGCAGCTTGTCGACGGGGGTCGCCTTGCGGCCGGAGCCGAGGCTGGGACGCTTCACATCGCGCCGGCCGCCGCCGATCCCCCCGCTGAAGGACGGGCCGCGGCGCGAGCCGCCGTCGCCGAAGCCGCCGCTGTAGCCGCCACCCCCATAGCCGCCGCTGCCGTATCCGCTGCCGAAGCCGGCACCGCCGAGCGTGGAGCCGGCGCGCGCCACGTCCAGCACCTCTTCCGGCACCTCGTCGAGGAAGCGGCTGGCGGGCATGAAGTTCGACTGCCCCCAGGTCGAGCGCATCTGCGCGCGGGTGAGGTACAGCTTCTCGCGGGCGCGGGTGATGCCCACATAGGCCAGGCGCCGCTCCTCCTCGAGCTCGTCGGGGTCCTGGAGGGTCCGGTTGTGCGGGAAGGTGCCGTCCTCCATGCCGGTGAGGAACACGACCGGGAACTCGAGGCCCTTGGCGGTATGCAGGGTCATGAGGGTGACGAACTGGTCCGCCTCGCCGGGCAGCTGGTCGGCGTCGGCGACGAGGGAGACCTTCTCGAGGAAGCGGTCCACGAGGCTCGCCTCGGGATCGTCCTCCAGCTGACCCTCCTGCTCGTCCTCCATCTCGCTGGCGAGCGCGTCGAGCTCCTCCATCTGCGCCTCGAACTCGGCGGCGACGCTGATGAGCTCCGCGAGGTTCTCCAGGCGTGATTCGTCCTGCGGGTCATCGCTGCCCTGCAGCTCGGCGTAGTAGCCGGAGCGGGTGAGGATCGCCTCGAGGAGGCCCGCGGGGCCCTCCCCGCCCTCGGCCATCGCCTGGAGGTCCTCGAGCATCGCCACGAAGGTCCGCACCGCGTTCAGGGAGCGGGTCGCGATGCCGGGCGCCTCTTCGGCGCGGCGCAGCGCCTCCCCGAACCCGATCCGCTCGCGCTCAGCGAGCATCGCGATCGCGGCCTCGGCCCGGTCGCCGATGCCGCGCTTGGGCACGTTGAGGATGCGGCGCAGGTTGATCTCGTCGGCCGGGTTCGCGAGGACCTGGAGATAGGCGATCGCGTCCTTGATCTCGCGGCGCTCGTAGAAGCGCGTGCCGCCCACCACGCGGTACGGCAGGCCCACGCGGATCAGCTGATCCTCCAGCGCACGGGACTGGGCGTTGGCGCGGTAGAAGATCGCGATGTCCCCGGCGCGGCGGCCGTCATCGACGAGGGCGTCGATCTGGCGGCCGATGTAGCGGGCCTCGGCCTGCTCGTCATCCGCCACGTAGAGGGTGATCTGCTCGCCCTCGCCGTGATCGGTCCACAGGTTCTTCTTCCGCCGTCCCTGGTTCTCCTCGATCACGGCGTTCGCGGCGGTGAGGATGTTCTGGGTGGAGCGGTAGTTCTGCTCGAGCACGATCGTGCGGGCGGACGGGAAGTCCTGCTCGAACTCGACGATGTTGCGGATCGTCGCGCCGCGGAAGGCGTAGATCGACTGGTCCGAGTCGCCCACCACGGTGAGGTCCGCGCGAGGGTCCTCCCCCACCAGCTCGCGCACCAGCTGGTACTGGGCGGTGTTGGTGTCCTGGTACTCGTCGACCAGGAGGTGGCGGAAGCGGCGGCGGTAGCCCTCGCGGATCGCGGGGTTGTCGCGCAGCAGCGCGACGGTGAGGCCGATCAGGTCGTCGAAGTCGACGGCATTCGCCTGACGGAGCCGCTCGGTGTAGTTCGTATAGATCCGCGCGAGGGTCCGCTCGAAGGGGTTCTTCGCGCTCTCCGCCTGGTCAGCGAAGTCGATCGGGTCCACGAGGTCGTTCTTCAGCGTGGAGATCCGGGAGGCGAGCGCACGCGGGGCGTGCTTCTTCGTGTCCAGCTCGAGGTCCTTGGCGATCGTGGTGATCAGGCGCAGGGAATCGGCGCTGTCGTAGATCGTGAAGGAGCTCTTCAGCCCGGCGGCGGCCGCATCGCGACGCAGGATCCGCACACAGGCGCTGTGGAAGGTCGAGACCCACATCGAGCGCGCCGCGGGCCCGATGAGCTCCTCGACCCGCTCGCGCATCTCGGCCGCGGCCTTGTTGGTGAAGGTGATCGCGAGGATCTCGCCGGGCAGCGCCTCGCCGGTGCGCAGCAGGTGCGCGATGCGGCGCGTGAGCACGCGGGTCTTGCCGGAACCTGCGCCCGCGACGATCAGCAGCGGGCTGCCTCGGTGCTCGACGGCCTCGCGCTGGGCGGGGTTCAGCCCGTCCACGAGCTCCTCGAGCGCGGGCCCGCCGGTCACCGGGGCAGGCCGGCGCGGCGGCGCGGGCGGGAGGTCCACAGGCTGCGGCGGCAGCTCGTCGTAGGGCGGCTCGTCCTCCTCCGGCGGCGCGTCCTCGTCCGGGTGCCCCTCCTCATACGGCGTCTCCTCCGCGGTCGACGCGCCGGGGCCCGTCCGAGGCGGCTGCGGGGTCACGGAGACGCCCTCCAGGCGGCGGAAGGCGTCGGGCAGCGAAAGGTCGTCGAAAAGAGAGCTCATGAGGTCTCCAGGATAGGCGCGAGGCCCGACAGCATGCATGCTGTCGGGCCTCTCGGGGGATGAGGCTCGCGATGGAGGGAGGTCCGGCCTCCTGCCACCGTGTCAGGAGCGCATCAGGAGCGGATCAGACCAGCACCGCCACGACGACGTTGAGGATGATCGCGGTGGGGATGCCGAACCAGACCGGGGACGGGGTCTCGGTCTGCTTGCGGTCAGCCAGGTAGGCCAGGACCACAGCGACGATGCCCACCAGGGCCTTGATGCCGAGCTTCATGTGGTTCGGGTCGCCGTCGATCGAGACGAGCGCAGCGAGCACGATGCCGATCACGACCGCGCCGGCGGTCGCGTGGGCCATCCCCTTCGAGGGCTGGCGGGTGCGGGCAGCCGCGACCCAGGTGCCGAGCGCCACGGCCCAGCAGATCAGGTGCAGCACGACGAGGAGCGAGAACAGGAAGGACATGACACCATGTTAGATCCTTCGCCCTGGGAACCCCCTGCCGAGCCGCCCTTCTCACAGGGCCCGCGTGCGAGAATCACCGCATGTCAGCGGCCTCCCCCGACGTCCCCGACGAGGACCTGTCCCTGCTTCCGGCGGATCTCGCCGAGCTCGGCACCGCACCGCCGACGGCGCCCTCCACGGGCCGGATCGTGCTAGCCGCCGGGTCGATGCTCCTCGTGCTCACGCTGCTGGCCTGGGCGCTGCCCTGGGCGAGCGGAGCCAGCTGGGCGGAGATCCTCGAACGCCTGGGCTCCCTGCCTCCCTGGGCGGTGCCCGCCGCGGCGCTGCTCGGTGCCGGCGCCCTGCTCCTGGAGACCCAGACGGTCCGCGCCGCACTGCCGGGTGCCCGCCTAGGCCCTGCGCTGCAGGGGCACGCCGCCTCGCAGGCGATCGCACTCGGCGTGCCGGGCGGGACGATGATCGGGATGGGGGCGATGGCGTGGATCCTGCGCCGCAGCGGGCTCGCGCTCCCGCTGATCATCACGGGTCTGCTGCTCGCCTCCCTCGTGGAGATGGTGGTCACCTCGGTACTCGTGCCGGTCCTGGGCCTCGCCTCCTACGCGCTCTCCTCCGCCCTCGGCACGGCGCCGGTCGAGCTGCCCGGGACGGTGTGGGCGGCGCTGGTCGCACTCCTGGGGACCCTGCTCGCGCTCGGTGCGGTCGCCGTGGTGCTGCGCCGTGACGCGCTCGCATGGATCCTGATCGCGCTGCGGACCGGGATCCCTCAGGAGACGGGCCTCGTGATCCTCCGTCAGAGGGATGCGCTCGTGGGGCTCCTGCGCCGTCGCCCGCTCGCCCTGCTCCTGCCCACGGCCGCGGCGCGGGTGCTGCAGTGGCTCGCGCTCGTGCTCGCGGTGAAGGCGGTGGGCGCGGAGGTGCCGCTGCTGCTGACGGTCGCGATCTTCGCGCTCGGGCGTCTGCTCGCGCTCGTGCCGCTGACCCCGGGCGGCGCGGGGATCACCGAGAGCGTGGGCGCGGCCGCGCTCGTCGGCCTCGGCGTCGCCCCGGCGGAGGCCGCCGCGGCGATGCTCGTGCTGCTGGTGACGATGCTGATCGTGCCGCTGCTGGCCGGGATCCCGGCCGCGATGCTCGCGATCATCCGGCCCCGCCAGTCCTCAACGCCGTGAGTCAGTCCTCGTCCTCGTAGGCCGGGGTGGCGATGCCGAGGGAGTCGGAGGGGTGTGCGGGCGCGACCGGCCCGGCCCCGGACCCGGACCCTGCCTGTGCCTCGGGCAGCAGCGGGTACCCGCCGATGCTCGCCCCGAGCCGAGTGCCGACGAAGGCGGCGACGTCATGGACGTGATCGCTCGCCTCCGCACCGCGGCCCAGGAAGCCCGCTCCCGAGTAGCCGCCGAGGCGTCGGCCGCTGGTGCGCTCCCCCGCGACCGCTGCCGTCTCCAGGCGCTTCGCCGCGCTGCGCAGGGAGGCGGAGGCGCGACTGAGCTCCGCGGAGGCACCGTCGGTCCAGGCCTCGTGGATCTCCTCGCCGAGCTCACGCGCCGCGGGATCCTCCGCTGTGCACACGGCCGCGATCGCGTTCGCGACCCGCAGGCGCAGCAGGGTGAGCCGGTCCCCGGCACGGCGCATCGCCGCGGCCTGTTCGCGCAGCGCGCGGGGCTCAGGGCTGCTCATTCGACGTCTCCTTGGCGCGCGGGGCTCAGGGTGCCGGGGTCATCCCGTCGGGCGTCTCCATCGTAGGCGTCGGAGGGAAGCACGTCTCCAGCCATTCGTCCAGGATCTGCAGGGCACGGGCACGGGCGTCGGCGTCGGAGAGGAAGACGTCGTGCCGCGCCCCCCGGATCGCCTCGATCTGCACCCGCGGCCCGAGCCGGCGAGCGGCCGCGGCGAGGGCGCGGACGTCGAGCACGGAGTCGGCGCGGCGCATCTCCTCGCGGAAGCGGGGGCCGATGCGGGTGCGCGTGGAGTGCAGCACGAGGATCGGGATGGTGAGCGGTCCGGCCGCAGCGAGGCGGCGCTGCCCGTCCATCACCGCCTCGAGCGTCTCGGCGGGGAGGCGGTGGCCGCGTGCGGGCTTGAGGTCGAGGTCGTAGTCGTAGGGGCCGCCGTAGTCGCGGTGGGTGGTGCGGGCGTAGTGGTCGCTGCCGCGCGGGAGGATCGGCCGGCGGCGCAGCGCCCTCGCGAGCAGTCGGACCGGGCCGAGGGCGAGCCGCCTCGTGCCGGGGCCGAGGTGCATCTCGAGCCAGGGGGAGTTCAGGGCGAGTCCGGCGACGGTGCCGGGGTGGCGCTGCGCCCACAGCGCGGCGGTGAGCCCACCGGTGGAGTGGGCGAGGAGGATCGGGGGCCGGCCACGGCCGATGTGTCGCAGCGAGGCGAAGATCTCGGCGTCGTAGCGGTTGAGGTGATCGACCGCGGTGGGGGTCTGATCGGGCAGGAGGCTGCGTCCGTGCTTGCGCAGGTCCAGTCCCCACACGTCATGGCCTCGCCTGCCGAGGTGCTCCATCAGGCCGCGGTCCAGGACGTAGTCGGACCAGCCGTGCATGAGCAGGATCGGTGGCCGGGTCTCCCCCGCGCCTGTGCCGTCGGCGCTGCTGGCGCCTGCGCTCGCCGCGCCGTGCGTGCCTGCCTCGCCATGGGGGCCCGCCTCACGATGGATGAGGGTTGCGACCAGGGGCCCTTCCTCATCGGACCCCAGGTCGAGGCGGTGACTGCTGTACCCGTCCCCGAGGACCGGGTCGCGGGTCACTTGTCCTTCGAGCTGTCGCGCAGGAGGTCCACGACCTCGTCGCGCCGATAGCGGCGATGACCGCCGAGGGTACGCATGTAGGTGAGCTTGCCTGCCTGTGCCCAGCGGGTGACCGTCTTGGGATCGACATGGAACATCTTCGCCACCTCAGCCGGGGTCAGCAGCTCGGCGACGTCGTCGTCACCGGTGGGCGGCTGCTCCGTCGAAGCATTCATGGGGTGGTCGGCCTTTCGGGACGGGCGGAGGAGGAAGAGTCGCGCTCGGACTGGACCGGGAGAGCGGGGACCCGGGAACAGGGTAGTCGGTAAGGTGCCCTTCTCCGCCACCATCTCGGGGTATAGACCCGGTGAGCCTCACTGCATGACGAATTCTGCGCCCTCTCACCAGCGCCTCGCCACGCGCTATCACCTCCCTCACAGCGCGTGCTTCACCCTCGCGGGACATGCGCTTTCCGCCCCTCGGGAGGGATGTCCGGCACGTCTCACCCTGTGGAGTTCGCCGGACACGGCGCTGAGCATGTACGCTGGGCTTCCGAAGCTAATGCCATCTTCCGGGTCGACAAGAACACCCGGCAGCCGATGCACAGGGGGTCAGATCCATGGGTCGCGGCCGACAGAAAGCCAAGCACACCAAGGTGGCTCGGGACCTGAAGTACTACAGCCCGCCGACCGACCTCTCCGCGCTGCAGCGCGAGCTGCAGGCGAAGCGGGCGGCGTCCTCCTCTGACGGGGACGACTGGGCCGAGGACAGCGACGACTGGGCCGACGAGGACGCTCCTTCCGCGCAGCGACGCTGAGGACGCGTCGGCGCCTGACGCCGACCATCGTGACACCGCACGAGGGCCGACCCGATGGGTCGGCCCTCGTACTGTGCGGGGCACATGATGCTCAGGCCCAGCCCTGGTGCTGACCGGCGAGCATGACGGAGCCGCCCTCGACACCCTTGGCGCCGGCGAACACGTGCTCGAGCGGTGCGCCCGGCTCGGGCAGCGTGTCCTCACCGACGACCTCGCCGATGACGCGGGCGCCGAGGCCCTGCTCGGCGAGCACCGCGAGGACTGCGTCTGCCTTCTCCGCGTCGACCAGGGCGATCATGCCGATGCCCATGTTCAGCGTGCCCTCGAGGTCCAGCTGCGGCACCGACCCCCACTGCGCGACGCGGGAGAAGACCGCGCTGGGCTCCCAGCTGCCGCGGTCCACGCGCGCGGCGAGGCCCTGCGGCATGACGCGAGCGAGGTTCGCGGCGAGCCCGCCGCCGGTGACATGACTGAGGGCGTGGACGGCACCGGCGGTGCGCACATCGCGCAGCACGGCCAGCAGGTCCGCGGTATAGATGCGGGTGGGCTCGAGGAGCTCCTCCCCCAGGGTGCGTCCGAAGTCGTCGATGTGCTGCTCGAGGCCGAGGCCCGCCGCGGCGACCACGGCGCGCACGAGGGAGTAGCCGTTGGAGTGCAGGCCGGAGGCGTCCATGCCGATGACGACGTCGCCGCTGCGAACCCGCTCGGGGCCCAGCAGCTCGTC
>DAHVRS010000336.1 GCA_027322375.1 Brachybacterium sp.
CACGAGCGTTGGGCGCAGTGCTCTGCCTCAAGATCCTCGAACAGGTTCGGACCGGCAGGTCCCCAGTCGATCTGCGCGGACGTGGATGCCGCCGACCCATGTTGAGCGACTCTTCCGATGACCACCAGAGCGCGGTGTTCGGTCATCCGCAGTGATCACGCGATGATCCGATGGCGGTGGTTGCGCTGTCGGTGAGGTAGCGACAGCGTGAGGGCGTCCAGTACGCGCAAGGACCCCCTCGCCAACCTTCGCAGGAGCAAACGAGGGGGTCCTCCACAAACGCCCCGGAGGGCATCCGTGCTCATCGTAGAGAGCGACCGGTCCGCGGTCGAGCAGTCCCTGCTCGCCGGCGAGCTCCGCTGCCCGAGCTGCCGTGGCGAGTTGCGGCCGTGGAGCTCGGCACGGACGCGGGCGGTGCGCGAGCAGGGCAGGGAGACGGCGCTCACGCCGCGGCGGTCGCGCTGCACCTCGTGCGCGAAGACCCACGTCCTGCTGCCGGACACGACGCTGCTGCGCCGGCGCGACGCGCTTGTCTCGATCGGCGCGGCGCTCCTCCAGAAGGCGGCCGGTGAAGGGCGGCGCAGGATCGGCGCGGCGCTCCTCGTCCACCCCGACACCGTCCGGGGATGGCTGCGTCGCTTCGCGCTGCGCGCCGAGGGCTGGCGGGCGCACTGCTGGGCGTGGGCGCACGCGCTCGACGCCTCCCTCCCGGCGATCGAACCGGCGGGATCTGCCTTCGCCGACGCGCTCTCTGCGATCGGTCTCGCCGTGTCCGCGGCGACGCGCCGCTTCGGTCCTCGCCCGGGGTGGGGGTGGGTGGCGACGATCACCGCCGGAGGGCTCCTCGCCAACACGAGCTCCCCCTCGCCAGCGCCCTGAATCGACCGGCACCCTCCTTCCAGCCAGATCGGCACCAGAAGGAGGAGCCATGACCGACCACGCGACCGACGTCGCGCTGTTCCGCTACAGCCTCGTGCGAGCCCTGATCGACGAGTCGCTGTCAAAGGCAGAGCGCGGCGTGCTGGTGCGCGCCCTCGCCGCGCGTGGCCACACCGGCCCCGGCGGGGCCGAGGTGCGCGTCTCCCGCCCGACGATCGACCGCTGGGTGCGGGCGCTGCGCACCGGCGGCTTCGAGGCCCTGTTGCCCGAGGCGCGCCACGCCAACCCCCGCACGCCGAAAGAGGTCCTCGAGCTCGCCTGCCGGCTCCGCCGGGAGCGCCCCGAACGGACCGCGGCGCACATCTGCGAGCTCATGAGGGCCGTCTCGGGCTGGGCGCCGGACGAGCGCACGATCCAGCGCCACTTCGTCCGAGCGGGTCTCTCGCGCCGCGAGACCAGGCCGAAGGTCGCCTTCGGCCGCTTCGAGGCCGCTCGCCCGAACGAGCTGTGGACGGGGGACGCGCTCCACGGCCCGGTGATCGGAGTCCACAAGACCTACCTGTTCTGCTTTCTCGACGACCACTCCCGCGCGTTCTGTGGCTATCGGTGGGGCTATGCCGAGGACACGGTCCGCCTCGAGGCGGCGCTGCGTTCGGGGATCGAGCGCCGCGGCGTTCCCCGTGCCGCCTATCTCGACAACGGCTCCGCGATGATCTCCCGCCAGCTGCTGCGGGCGCTCGCGGTGCTCGGGACGAGGCTCTTCCACAGTGAGCCAGGAAGACCTGAAGGCAGGGGGAAGATCGAGCGGGCGTTCAAGACCGTCCGCGGCCAGTTCCTGGTCGAGGTCGACCCCGCCGAGGTCCGCACCCTCGACGAGCTGAACTCGCGCTTCTCGGCCTGGGTCGAGTCGATCTACCACCGCCGCGTCCACTCCGAGACGAACGAGGCGCCGATCGAGCGGTTCTTGGCCGGTGGCCCGCCAGCGCTCCCCTCGCCAGCGCTTTTGCGCGAGGCGTTCTTGTGGTCCGAGCACCGCGTCGTCGCGAAGACC
>DAHVRS010000338.1 GCA_027322375.1 Brachybacterium sp.
CCGCGCGCCCGGCTCCTCCGCCACACGCTCCAGCAGCAGTCGCGCCTGCCGACGGCTCTCCTCGAGCTCGTGGTCCAGGTACGGCCTCACGGCCGCATCGAGGCCGACGGGGAGCGCGTCGAGCGGGAGGCGCCGGACACGGCGCATGAGGTGCGGGGCGACGGCGGGGTCCTCGAGCTCGCCGAGGGCGACCTCGAGCAGCTCGGGGTGACGTCGGGACACCTTCCTCGCCACGAGCCATTCGAGGATCGGGGCGCGCCCCTCGCCGAGGCTGCGATCGCACCCAGCCGTGACATCACCGCCCGGTGCTCCGGGTCCGACGGCGAGGCGGTCGTGGACAGGAGGAGCATCACGCCATGCAGGTGAACCGCGCTCCCCGGCTCCGCGGACTCGAGATGGATCGCCGAGATCCGGAAGGCCTCCTCCGTCGGCGCGTCCGGGGTGATCAGCGAGCGCGCGAGAGCGCTGAGCATCTGCGCCCGGTCACGGGGAGCCGGGAGGGCGACCTTCGCATCGAGGTTCTCGTACCAGTCCAGCAGCGTGGGAATCAGCTCCGGGTAGCGCACGGAGTCATTGGAGGTCTCGGTGATCGTGCGCACGGGAGCCCCTTGTCTCCGCGCCGCACGCCGCAGGGAGCGGTTCAACCTCACGAATGCCCGGCCACGAGCCGATCCCGCATCGATCATGACCCTCGGCTCCCCTCCCCCGCTCCGGTCCCTCCGCGAGCTCCTCGCCCGCATCCTCACACACGAGCTCCGGCACAGCGAGACAATGACCCCATAGTCCCCTTGCCGTACTACGCCTGTCGTAGTATCTTCTTCGCAGTACGCACCACTGCACCACGACGAGAGGCAGGGACCCGATGTGATCGGAGCCGATGCCATCCGCGGGCACATCGACCTGATCCTGCTGTCGATCCTCGAGGACCGCCCCTCCTACGCCTACGAACTCTCCAAGACCATCACCGACGGCTCCCGCGGCGAGTACCTGATCAAGCAGACCACCCTGTACACCGCGGTCAAGCGCCTCCAGTCACAGGGGCTCCTGGACAGCTACGAGGACGTCTCCACCTCCGGCAAGCCGCGCACCTACTACAAGCTCACTGCCGCCGGCCTCAAGCAGCTCGACGTCAAGCGCGCCGAATGGCGCAGCACGCGGGCCCTCGTGGACCGCTTCGCGGACGGGAAGGACACCTCGTGACCGTCATCGACTCCTATCTCGACACCCTCTTCGCCCCCTACCCGGACTCGCCCCGTCTGCGCGAGGCACGCGCCGAGCTGCGAGCACTGATGGAGGACCAGCAGCAGGCGCTGATGGACGCCGGCCGCACCGAGTCCCAGGCCGTCGGCGCCGTGATCGCGGAGTTCGGCAGCCTCGACGAGGTCGCCGCCGAGCTCGGCATCACCGCGGAGCTGGACGGCACCGCGGTCGGCACGGGCCCCACGGCACCGGCGATGCTCAGCACCGAGCGCGCCGAGGAGTACGTGGAGGCGGTACGCCGCGGACGGTGGATCCCCGCCGTCGCGATCCCCTTGTTCGTGCTCTCCGCGCTCCCGCTGCTGCTCCTGATCGCCGTGGGCGGCGAGGAGCCGTCGGGCTGGGCGCTCGGCGCGGGGCTCACCGCGCTGCTGGTCCTCGTCGCCGTCGGCGTGGTGCTCCTGGTGCTCCAGGGCAGCCGGATGGAGGAGTTCGAGGACATCGACAAGGCCCGCTTCTCCCCCACCCCGGCGGTGCGGGAGATCGCCCGCGACCTGCGCCGGGAGCACCGTCGTGAGCGCACCCTCGCCACGGGCGCCGCGATCATGCTGTGGATCCTCGCCGCGGTGCCGGTGATCCTCATGGGCGTCCTGACCGACGCCGGCTCGCTGGCCCCGCTGTACGGGGTGTGCGCGACGCTGGCGATGGTCGCGCTCGGGCTGTGGATCCTGCTGCGGTCGGCCTGGTCGGACACCGCCGCGGCCGCGCTCCTGCAGGAGGAGGACGAGGACGACCTCTCCGCCACCAGCACCTCCCCCGCGATCCGGGTGGTCGCCGCGGTGTACTGGCCCGTCGCCGCCGCGATCTACCTGGCCTGGAGCTTCCTCGGCGGCGAGTGGGGGATCAGCTGGGTCGTCTGGCCGATCGCCGGCGTGCTCTACGCGGGCCTCTGGTCGGCGAGCGCGGCGCTCGGCTCGGCGGCGGACGACACCCGCTCGCGCACCCGCCGGGCATGACGAACGGCCCGCCCCCGGATCTCTCCGGGAGCGGGCCGTGTGCCGCGGGTCAGGCCGTCACAGCATGCAGCTGACGCAGCCCTCGACCTCGGTGCCTTCGATCGCCATCTGGCGCAGGCGGATGTAGTACAGGGTCTTGATGCCCTTGCGCCATGCGTAGATCTGGGCGCGGTTGACGTCACGCGTGGTGGCGGTGTCCTTGAAGAACAGCGTCAGCGACAGACCCTGGTCCACGTGCTGGGTGGCCGCGGCGTAGGTGTCGATGATCTTCTCGTAGCCGATCTCGTACGCATCCTCGTAGTACTCGAGGTTGTCGTTGGTCATGAACGGCGCGGGGTAGTACACCCGGCCGATCTTGCCCTCCTTGCGGATCTCGATCTTGGAGACGATCGGGTGGATCGACGAGGTCGAGTGGTTGATGTACGAGATCGAGCCGGTGGGCGGCACCGCCTGCAGGTAGGCGTTGTACATCCCGTGCTCGGCGACATCGGCCTGCAGCTGCTTCCAGTCGTCCTGGGTGGGCAGGTGCACGTTCGAGTTGGCGAACAGCTCGCGGACCTTCTCGGTCGCGGGCTCCCACACCTTCTCGGTGTACTTCGTGAAGTACTCACCGGTCGCGTACTGCGAGTTCTCGAAGTCGTAGAACTTCTCGCCGCGCTCCTTCGCGATCTTCATCGACGCGAGGATCGCGTGATAGGTGACCGCGTAGAAGTACATGTTCGTGAAGTCGATGCCCTCCTCCGAGCCGTAGAACACCCGCTCGCGAGCGAGGTACCCGTGGAGGTTCATCTGGCCGAGGCCGATGGCGTGGGACTTGCGGTTGCCCTCGGCGATCGTGGGCACGGACTCGATGTCGGAGGTGTCCGAGACCGCGGTGAGGCCGCGGATCGCGGTCTCGATGGTCAGGGCGAAGTCCGGGGAGTCCATCGCCTTGGCGATGTTCAGCGAACCGAGGTTGCAGGAGATGTCCCGACCCATCTCGTCGTACGAGAGGTCCATGTTCATGGTCGAGGGGGTCGAGACCTGCAGGATCTCGGAGCACAGGTTCGAGTGGGTGACCTTGCCGGCGATGGGGTTCGCGCGGTTCACGGTGTCCTCGAACATGATGTACGGGTAGCCGGACTCGAACTGGATCTCGGCCAGGACCTGGAAGAAGTCGCGGGCCTTGATCTTCTTCTTCGAGATGCGCGGGTTGTCCACCATGTCGTGGTAGACCTCCGAGACGTTCACGTCAGCGAAGGGCTTGCCGTACTCGCGCTCCACGTCATACGGGGAGAACAGGTACATCGGCTCGTTGTTCTTCGCGAGCTCGAAGGTGATGTCGGGGATGACCACGCCGAGCGAGAGGGTCTTGATGCGGATCTTCTCGTCCGCGTTCTCGCGCTTGGTGTCCAGGAACCGCAGGATGTCCGGGTGGTGGGCGTTGAGGTACACCGCACCGGCGCCCTGGCGGGCCCCGAGCTGGTTCGCGTAGGAGAAGGAGTCCTCGAGCAGCTTCATGACGGGGATGACGCCGCTGGACTGGTTCTCGATGTGCTTGATCGGCGCACCGTACTCACGCAGGTTCGAGAGCAGCAGGGCCACGCCGCCACCGCGCTTGGACAGCTGCAGCGCGGAGTTGATGGAGCGGCCGATCGACTCCATATTGTCCTCGATGCGCAGCAGGAAGCACGAGACGAGCTCGCCGCGCTGGGCCTTGCCGGCGTTGAGGAAGGTGGGGGTGGCCGGCTGGAAGCGGCCGTCGAGGATCTCGTCGACGAGGTGGCGGGCGAGCTTCTCGTCACCGCGGGCGAGGGCCAGGGCGACCATCACCACGCGGTCCTCGAAGCGCTCGAGGTACCGCTTGCCGTCGAAGGTCTTCAGCGTGTACGAGGTGTAGTACTTGAACGCGCCGAGGAAGGTCGGGAAGCGGAACTTCTTCGCGTAGGCCTGCTCGGAGAGCGACTCGATGAAGGAGAAGTCGTACTGCTCGAGCACCTCCGGCTCGTAGTACTTGTTCTCGACCAGGTAGTCCATCTTCTCGCGCAGCGAGTGGAAGAAGACGGTGTTGGGGTTCACGTGCTGCAGGAAGTACTCCCGCGCCGCCTCACGGTCCTTCTCGAACTGGATGCTGCCGTCCGGCCCGTAGAGGTTCAGCATCGCGTTGAGCGCGTGGTAGTCGAGCTGCTTGTTGTGCTCGACGGAGGGCATCTCGGTCAGTGTCGCCAAAACTCTTCCAATCCTTCGTGGACCCGCGTCACGTCGCGCGGAGTGCCGAACAGTTCGAACCGGTACATGTGGGGGACCTCGCACTTGCGGGCGATGATGTCGCCGGCCAAGCAGTAGGCCTCCCCGAAGTTGGTGTTC
>DAHVRS010000367.1 GCA_027322375.1 Brachybacterium sp.
ATGACGGTGGGCCAGGAGTTCCATGCCTGGGCCACCACGATCGAGGAGGACGTGCAGCGCCTGACCCGCACAGCCACGCTGTTCCAGGAGATCAACCTGGGCGCCACCGCGATCGGCACCGGCATCACCGCCGACCCCCGCTACGCGAAGATGGCCACCGCCGACCTCGCCGAGCTCACCGGGATTCCCTTCGTGGTCGCGACCGACCTGGTCGAGGCGACCAGCGACACCGGCGCCTTCGTCACCTTCTCCGGGATCCTCAAGCGCATCGCGGTGAAGATCTCGAAGGTCTGCAACGACCTGCGCCTGCTGAGCTCGGGCCCGCGGGCAGGCCTGCACGAGATCAACCTGCCGGCCGTCCAGCCGGGAAGCTCGATCATGCCCGGCAAGGTGAACCCGGTGATCCCCGAAGTGGTCAATCAGGTCGCCTACGAGGTGATCGGCAACGACCTCTCGGTGACCTTCGCGGCGGAGGGCGGACAGCTGCAGCTGAACGTGTTCGAGCCGGTGATCGCGTTCAACATCCTGGAGTCCACGCGCATCATGACCCGGGCGATGAACACGCTCGCGGACAGGTGCATCACCGGCATCACCCTGAACGAGGACGTGCTCGCGGACGATCTGCACCGCTCGATCGGCATCGTCACCGCGCTCGTGCCGGTGATCGGCTACGCCGCCTCGACGGAGATCGCCGAGACCGCGCTCGCGACGGGCCGCTCTGTCTCCGAGCTCGTGCTCGAGAAGGGTCTGTTGGATGAGGAGCGGCTCGCCGGGCTCCTCTCCCCCGCCTCGATGACCGCGCCGCACCGCGCCACCTCGACCGGCACCATCCCGGTGATCGAGGACCTCGACGGGCCCGAGGGCCCCGACCATCCGGACTCGGGCGAGGTCGCGGTCCCGCCGACGGAGCGCCTGGATGTCTGAGCGCTTCGTGTGTGAGCGTCTGGACGTCTGAACCTCATCGGAGCACAGCACGAGCCGGTCACCTCGCGGTGACCGGCCCGTACGCTGTCCTGGCGCTTTCTCAGCTCAGGGAATGCTCATGCTCAGGCGGCGAGGCTCACTCGTCGGCCTCCTCCATCTTGCCGCGCATGACGAGCTTCGGATCCGGGGTGCCCACGACCTCGTGGTCCTTGTCCTCGTACTCGAACTGGGAGAGGAAGTAGCGCATCGCGTTCAGGCGGGCGCGCTTCTTGTCGTTGGAGCGGATGATCGTCCACGGCGCGTACTTCTTGTCCGTGCGGCGGAACATCTCCTCCTTCGCGGAGGTGTACGCCTCCCAGCGGTCCAGGGACTCCAGGTCCATCGGGGAGAGCTTCCAGCGGCGCACCGGGTCCAGCTGCCGGATCGCGAAGCGGGTGCGCTGCTCCTTCTGGGAGACGGAGAACCAGAACTTCGTGACGTGGATGCCGGAGTCCACGAGCATCCGCTCGAAGTGCGGCACCTGGTTCATGAAGGTCTCGTACTCCTCGGGCGTGGCGAAGCCCATCACCCGCTCCACACCGGCGCGGTTGTACCAGGAGCGGTCGAACAGGACCATCTCGCCGTCGGTGGGCAGGTGCTGGATGTAGCGCTGGAAGTACCACTGGCCGCGCTCGCGGTCCGAGGGCTTGTTCAGCGCGACCACGCGGGCGGTGCGGGGGTTCAGGTGCTCGGTGAAGCGCTTGATGGTGCCGCCCTTGCCGGCCGCGTCGCGCCCCTCGAAGATGATGATCGACTTCTGATCGTTGTCCTCGAGCCAGTACTGGTACTTCAGCAGCTCCACCTGCAGCTGGTACTTCTGCAGCTCGTACTCGTCCCGGTCCATGCGGGTCTCGTACGGGTACCCCTCCTGCCAGGTGTAGACGGGGTTGCCCTGGGGGTCGATGAGATCCGGGTCCGGCGTGTGACCGTCCTGGACCGAATACCCCTCCTCGCGCAGATGCTCGATGTACTCGCGCAGACTCTGGTTGTCGGGGATTCTCACGGCCACTCCTTCGACGAACGCCTTCTCGATGCCCCAACTCTAGGGGGCGTGCATGTCCGGACGATGAACGCCGGAGAATCCGGACACGTCGACGTGCCCGGGAGCGCCCGGCCCGCGAGTCGCGGGCCGGGCGGTGCGCTCAGTGCGCGAAGTGGCGCGTGCCGGTGAGGTAGAGGGTCACGCCCGCCTCAGCGCAGGCGGCGATGACCTCGTCGTCGCGGATCGAGCCGCCGGGCTGCACGATCGCGCGCACGCCGGCGTCCAGCAGGATCTGCACCCCGTCGGCGAAGGGGAAGAACGCGTCCGACGCCGCGACCGCGCCCCGGGCGCGCTCCGGCGCGTCCTCGCCCTCGGCGTGGGCGCCGAGGGTGTTCGCGCGGGAGACGGCGAGGCGGCAGGAGTCCAGGCGGTTGACCTGGCCCATCCCGATGCCGACGGCCGCACCATCGGTGGCGAGCAGGATCGCGTTGGACTTCACCGCGCGCACGGAGCGCCAGGCGAAGGCGAGATCGGCGAGGGTCGCCTCGTCGGCCGCCTCGCCCGCGGCGAGGGTCCAGTTCTCCGGAGCGTCGCCGGGCGCGTCGATCACGTCGGTCTCCTGGACGAGCATGCCGCCCCAGATCTCACGGGACTCGATGCGGCGCCCGTACTCGCCCTGCAGGCGCAGGATGCGCAGGTTCTTCTTCGTGCGCAGCAGCTCGAGCGCCTCGTCCTCGTAGTCGGGGGCGAGGATGACCTCGGTGAAGATCGGCTTGACCTGCTGGGCCATCGCGAGGGTGACCGTGCGGTTGGTGGCGATCACGCCGCCGTAGGCGGAGACGGGATCGGTGCCGTGGGCGCGGGAGTGGGCGTGGGCGATGTCCTCCCCCTCCGCCACGACGGCGACGCCGCAGGGGTTGTTGTGCTTGACCACGGCGACGGCGGGCTGCGGGTGGTCGTGCGCGGCGCGCACGGCGGCGTCGGCGTCGACGTAGTTGTTGTAGCTCATCTCCTTGCCGCCGAGCTGCTCGGCGCCGGCGAGGCCGGGAACGTCGTCATCCAGGACGGCCAGGCGGGCCCTCTGGTGCGGGTTCTCGCCGTAGCGCAGAGTGCGGAAGCCGGCCGCCTCCGCCTCCTCGTCGCTCATGTCGAGCACGAAGGCGTCGGGGTCGCCGGCGAGATCGGACGGGGCCTCGCCGTCCTCGAGCTCGGCCTGCTCGAGCTGGACCAGCATCCAGTCGCTGATCGCCTCGTCGTACTCGGCGGTGCGGGTGAAAGCGATGGTCGCGAGCTCCTGGCGCTCGGCGAGGGTGAAGCCGCCGGCGCCCACGGCCTCAGCGGCGGTGGCGTAGTCCTCCGGCTCGACGACCACGGCGACAGAGGCGAAGTTCTTCGCGGCGCCGCGCACCATGGAGGGGCCGCCGATGTCGATCTTCTCGATGATCTCCGCGAAGGTGCCGCCCGCGGCGACGGTCTCGGAGAAGGGGTAGAGGTTCACCACGACGAGATCGAAGGGAGCGATCTCGTGCTTCGCGAGCTGCTCGCGGTGGTCCTCGAGCCGCTGGTCGGCGAGGATCCCGCCGTGCACGCGCGGGTGGAGAGTCTTCACGCGGCCGTCGAGCATCTCGGGGAAGCCGGTGACGGTCTCCACGTCGGTGACGGCGATGCCGGCGTCACGGATCGTTGCGGCGGTCGAGCCGGTGGAGACGATCTCGACGTCCTGCGCGGCGAGGGCGCGGGCGAGGTCGACGATGCCGGTCTTGTCGAAGACGGAGACGAGGGCCCGACGGATCGGGCGGCGTTCTGCGGTGGTCACGTGGCGTGCTCCTTATCGGATCTGCTGCGCGGGCACCCAGGCGGACGATGCCCCCGACGTCACACTCCCCGGTGGTCACCCACCTTCGCCAGTCGTGTGGTGCCAGCCTACCGGGCAGCCCCTTCCCGGGACCGGCTCAGCGAGCGGAGGTGAGACGGGACACGACCTCGACCAGCAGCGGCTGCTCGACGGCCTTGATCCGCTCGTGGAGGGACTCCTCGGTGTCGTCCTCGAGCACGTCCACGGCGCGCTGGGCGAGGATCCGCCCGGTGTCCACGCCGGCGTCGACCTCGATGACGCTGCAGCCGGAGACCTTCACGCCGTGGGCGAGGGCGTCCCGGACCCCGTGCGCGCCGGGGAAGGAGGGCAGCAGGGCGGGGTGGGTGTTGATGATCCGGCCTGCGCAGGCCTCGAGCAGCGGCGCGCCGAGCAGCTTCATGAACCCGGCGAGGACCACGAGCTGCGGCTCGTGCGCGGTGACCGCGGCGGCGAGCTCACGGTCCCAGGCGGCGCGGTCAGGGTAGTCACCGAGCGCGATCACCTGGCTGGGGATCCCGGCGGCGCGGGCATGG
>DAHVRS010000380.1 GCA_027322375.1 Brachybacterium sp.
GGCGTCGCCGAGCGGATCCCCGAGTTCGGCCACCTCCCCTACGTGATGGGGGAGGGGAACAAGAAGCTCTCCAAGCGCGACCCGCAGGCGGACCTCTTCCTCTACCGGGAGCAGGGCTTCATCCCCGAGGGCATGGTCAACTACCTCGCCCTGCTCGGCTGGGGCTTCAGCGCCGACGAGGACATCTTCAGCCGCGAGCAGCTCGTCGAGCGCTTCGACGCCTCCGACGTGAACCCGAACCCGGCGCGCGTGGACCTCAAGAAGGCCACCGCCATCAACGCCGACCACATCCGCCTGCTCCCCGAGGACGTCTTCGTCGAGCGCCTCATCCCCTACCTCCAGGCCGGGGGCGTGCTGCCCGAGGAGGTCAGCGAGGAGCAGCGCGCTCTCGTGGCCGCCGCTGCGCCGCTCGTCCAGACCCGCATGAACCTCCTCGGCGAGGCGAGCGAGCTCATGAGCTTCCTCTTCGTCGCCGACGAGGACCTCGTGGTCCAGGACGACGCCCTGAAGAAGCTGGGCGATGACCCGGTCGCCGTGCTCGACCGTGCGATCGCCGAGGCGGAGGCGCTGCCCGAGGATGGCTTCACTGCCGCCGCGCTCGAGCCGGCCCTGCGCGAGGGGATCATCGAGGGCATGGGCATCAAGCCGCGCCTCGCCTTCGGGCCGCTGCGCAGCGCCATCTCCGGCCGCCGCGTCTCCCCGCCGCTGTTCGAGTCGATGGAGCTGCTGGGCCGCACCTCCTCGCTCACGCGCCTGCGCGCCCTGCGCGAGCGCCTCGCCGCGGAGGCCTGAGCCCGGGGCCGACGGGAGGGCTGTGAGGCCCGGCCGAGCGACCTGCGCGCGGCGTGCCGAGCCTCACAGCCCAAAAGGCCCTTCTCGCTTTGTGCTCCGGGGGAGAAGCCGGTAGAGTCTTCTCTCGGTACGGCACGCAGAACAGTTCGGAAAGCCCACGGAAACCACCGGGGAGCGGAACGGAAAGGGACGCGGAAAGTACTTCTCACCATGGGGTATGGTGTAATTGGCAACACAACGGTTTCTGGTACCGTCATTCTAGGTTCGAGTCCTGGTACCCCAGCGCTTCGCAGCGGTTCGCCGCTGCACGGCCCGCGCCCCGTTCGTCTAGCGGCCTAGGACGCCGCCCTCTCACGGCGGTAACACCGGTTCAAATCCGGTACGGGGTACGACGCGAGATCTTCGGATCTCGCTCCCGCCCCGTTCGTCTAGCGGCCCAGGACGCCGCCCTCTCACGGCGGTAACACCGGTTCAAATCCGGTACGGGGTACAGGCAGGAGCCGGCATCCATCGGATGCCGGCTCCTTTCTCGTTCGGGGATGTCCAGGTGGGCAGTGCCGGAGGTCCCGGGCGGAAACCGGCCGGGCAGAGTATCGTCGTGACATGACACACAGCACTGCTCCGAGAATCACGGTCGGGGTGTTCGACGCCGACGAATCCGATCAGGCGGTCCGATGGGCCGCCCTCCACGCCGCCGCGACCGGTGGCAGCCTCCATCTCGTCCACGCCTTCGTGTGGACCGAGCTCGACGTGAACATCGACCCGGTCTCGGGGATGGCCGGCTCCGGCTTCCGCAGCGCCGCCCATGCGCTCATCGCCGATGCCGTCGCGATCGTGCGTCAGGACCATCCCGAGCTGCTGATCACCTCGGAGATCATCGACGGCAACGCCGTGCCCGTCCTCGTCGAGGCGAGCACGGAGGCGGATCTGCTGGTGCTCGGCGGGCGCGGGCTCGGGCGTCTCATGACCCTCATCGTCGGCTCCAAGAGCCTCGCCCTCGCCTCCCGCGCGCACTGCCCCGTCGTCGTCGTGCGGGGCAGGGTGGACGCGCCCGGACCGATCGGGCTCGTGCATCGGGACGGAGCGGAGGAGCTGGTGCGCCGCGCGGCGGACCTCGCCGAGGCCTACAAGCGCGACCTCCACCTCGTGGTCCGTCCCGGGACCAGCGAGGAAGAGGCGCAGGAGATCCTCACGGGCATCGCCCAGCGCGTCGCGCTCAGTCACCCCTCGGTCTTCGTGCGGAACGTCACCATCGCCGCGTCGGACAGCCCGCGCGAGCTCGTCCAGGCGAGCCAGGACGCGTGCCTGATGATGGTCGCGGGGGAGCGGGCCGCGGGGCCCGGCGGCAAAGTCGCCGCACCGCGTCAGCTCGTGAACGTGCTGCGCTTCGCGAACACCCCGGTCTGGATCGAGCGGGAGTGATCAGGCGCCGGCGCGGCGCAGCAGCTCGGTGAGGTGGTTCGCGCTGCTCATCACCGAGGCGGCGTGGAGCCGGCCCGGCTGACGGGTGATCCGCTCGAGCGGTCCGGAGACGCTGAGCGCTGCGACGATGCGCCCGTTCGGTCCGCGCACGGGCGCGGAGACGGAGCCGACGCCGGGCTCGCGCTCACCGATCGACTGGGCCCAGCCGCGTCGGCGAACTGCCGAGAGCTGGGTCGCGGTGAAGCGCGCGCCGAGCAGGCCGCGGTGGAGCCGGTCCGGCTCCTCCCAGGCGAGCAGGATCTGCGCGGCCG
>DAHVRS010000401.1 GCA_027322375.1 Brachybacterium sp.
CGGCGTGGAGGATCAGCAGCTGCTCCATCGCGCGCACCACGACCGGGTCGGCGATGTAGTCCTCGACCGGGAAGCCGAAGGTCAGGCGCAGGAAGTTCTCGATCAGCGAGAGCCGGTTGTCGGGGTAGAGCAGGGCGTGGCCCTGGGCGATCCGGTGCGCGTAGGCGGCCATCGTGGGCATCTTCGCGAGCAGGCGCACGGAGGAGATCCGCACCTGCGCCTCGTCGAAGGGGTCCAGCGTGTCCTGGTAGAAGGTGGACAGGCCCGAGATCCCGGCCTGCAGCACCGCCATCGGGTGCGCATCGCGCGGGAAGCCGTCGAAGAGGCGCTTGAAGCGCTCGTCGAGCAGGGTGCGCCGCTCGACCTGGGCCTCGAAGTTGTCGAGCTGGCCCTTCGTGGGCAGCTCGCCGTTGATGAGCAGGTAGGCGACCTCGAGGTAGCTGGACTTCTCCGCGAGCTGCTCGATCGGGTAGCCGCGGTAGCGCAGGATGCCCTCGTCACCGTCGATGTAGGTGATCGAGGACTTCACGTTCGCGGTGTTCATGAAGCCGGGGTCGTAGGTGACCTGGCCGGTCTCCTTGCGCAGGGGGCCGATCGCGATGCCCGCATTGCCCTCGACAGCGGGGACGACGGGCAGGTCGAGGGACTTCTCCCCCAGAGCGAGCTGGGCGGTCGTGGGGTGATCCATGGGCTCTCCGTTGTGCGTGGTCGGATCGCGGCGCACGGGCGCCGAGGTGTGGTTCAGAGGCGCTCGAGGCGCCGGGCGGCGGAGGCGATCCGCTCATCGGTCGCGGTGAGGGCGACACGGACGAAAGTCCCGCCACCGCCACCATAGAACATCCCCGGGGCGACCAGCACACCGTGCTGCGCGAGGCGGGCGACGCTGGTCATCGACTCCTCCCCGAAGGTGGTCCACAGGTAGAGCCCGGCCTGGGAGCCGTGGATCTGTCCGCCTGCGGCCTGCAGTGCGGGGGCGAGCAGCTCGCGGCGGGCGCGATAGATCTCACGCTGGGCGGCGGGGCCTTCCTCGTCCCCGAGGGCGACGGTCATCGCCGCCTGGACGGGGCCGGGCATCATCATCCCGGCCTGCTTGCGGACCGCGATGAGCTCGCCCACCAGCTCCGGGTCCCCGGCGACGAAGGCGGCGCGATAGCCGGCGAGGTTGGACTGCTTGGACAGCGAGTACACGCACAGCACGCCCCCGAGCGAGCCGTCGTTCACACGCGCATCGAGCACGGAGGGGACCTCGTCCACGGTCCAGGGCAGCAGGGCGTAGCACTCGTCGGAGGCGACGATGATCCCGTGGCTGCGCGCCCAGCGCACGAGCGCGGCGAGCTGGTCGACGTCCAGCACCTCACCGGTCGGGTTCGAGGGCGAGTTGATCCACAGCAGGCGGATCCGCTGCGCGAGCGAGGGATCGGGCAGGGCCGCATCCCCCTCGGCGGCGAGGGCCGCGAGGTCGAGCGCCACCGGCTCCGCGCCGACGAAGCGGGCGCCCATGTCATAGGTGGGGTAGGCGATGTGCGGGAAGGCCACCGCGTCCCCCGGCCCGATCCCGAGCTGGAAGGGCAGGTGCGCGACCAGCTCCTTCGAGCCGACGGTGGGCAGCACGCCCTCGACGCCGAGCGTCTCGGGGGCTGCGCGGTGACGGCGCACGAAGTCCACCAGCGCCTCACGCAGCGCCGGGGTGCCGATCGTGGTCGGGTAGCCGGGGCTGTCCGCCGCCGCGGCGAGGGCGCGCTGCACGGTGACGGGGGTGGGATCCACGGGGGTGCCCACGGAGAGGTCCGCGA
>DAHVRS010000412.1 GCA_027322375.1 Brachybacterium sp.
CCGTGAGGTCACCCCGTGCCTGCCGCTCGTTCCTTCCTCTCCTCCCCCGCGCTCCCGACCGCCCGCGCCGCTGTGACACTGCGGCCCCTCTCCCCCGGCGATGCCCGCATCACCGGCGGGTTCTGGCACACCCGCCAGCAGCGCAACCGCACCGTCGCGCTGCGCGAAGGGCACCGCCAGCTCGAGGAGTCCGGAACGCTGGACAACTTCCGCATCGTCGCCGGCACCATGCAGGGCGAGGCGCGCGGCATGATCTTCCAGGATTCCGACGTGTACAAGTGGCTCGAGGCGGTCGCCTTCGAGCTGGGTCGCGAGGACGATGCCGAGCTGCGCGCCCTCCCCCGCGAGGTGACAGCTCTGGTCGCCGGCGCGCAGCAGGAGGACGGCTATCTGAACGCCGTCCACACCCTCCGCCACACCCCCGAGGAGCGCTACACCGAGCTCGCCTGGAATCACGAGCTGTACTGCTACGGACATCTGATCCAGGCCGCCGTCGCGCTCGCCCGGAGCGCCGCGGAGGAGGAGCTGCTGCAGGTCGCGCTCCGGATCGTCGCGCATCTGCGCACCCTGTTCGGCCCCGACCTGCGCCACGCGACCGGTGGGCATCCCGTCATCGAGATGGCGCTCGTGGAGCTGCACCGCCTCACCGGCGACCAGGACACCCTGGACCTGGCCCGCTTCCTGCTGGACGTGCGCGGGAGCGAGGAGCGCTTCGAGGGGAAGAACCCCGGCCCGCACTACTTCTCCGCCCGCGTCCCGGTGCGGGAGACGGAGTCCGTCGAAGGCCATGCTGTCCGGGCGCTGTACCTCTTCGCGGGCGCGACCGATCAGGCGATCGAGGACGGCGATGCGGAGCTGCTCGCCCGCTGCGAGGCCGTGTTCGCGGACCTGCTGGCCACGAAGACGTACGTGACCGGCGGTATGGGCTCGCGCTGGGACTGGGAGTCCTTCGGCGACCCGTTCGAGATGACTGCCGACCGCGGCTATGCGGAGACCTGCGCGGCGATCGGCGCGATCCAGTGGGCGCACCGCCTGCTGCTCGCGACCGGCAAGGCGCACTACGCGGACGTCATCGAGCGTCTCGCCTTCAACGCCTTCCTCGCCGGGGTGTCCCTCGCGGGCACTGAGTTCTTCTACGTCAACTCGCTCCAGCTGCGCGACGGCGCCCGGGCCGACGAGGGCCGCTCGATCGCACATGGCCGCCGCGCCTGGTTCGACTGCGCCTGCTGCCCGCCGAACATCATGCGGACGCTCGCGAGCTTCGACCACCTCGTCGCGACCTCCGACGAGGGCGGGCTCCAGCTGCACCAGTACACGACCGGCACCTGGACCGCGCGCGACGGAGACGAGGCGTTCACCGTCTCGACCAGCACCGACTACCCCTACGACGGACGGGTCACCGTGCGCATCGACGCGGCGCCCTCGACGTCTCGCCGGCTCTCCCTGCGGATCCCCGCCTGGTCCCGCGGCACGTCGCGTCTCACGGTCGACGGCGCGGCGAGCACCATCGATGCCGAGGACGGCGTCGCGGTCGTGGAGAAGGTGTTCACGCCCGGCGAGGAGATCGTCCTCGAGCTGGACCTGAGCCCGCGGTTCGTCGGCGCGCACCACCGCCTGGACGCTTCCCGCGGTGCGGTCGCGCTCGAGTGCGGCCCGCTCGTCTACGCGCTCGAGCAGGCGGACCAGGAGGGACCGGCGCGTGTGGATGACGCTGCGGTGGACCCGTCGGCCGTTCCCGTGCCCGGCGCGCCCATTCCGGCACTCGACGGGGCGGTGCCGTTGCACGTCAGCGGCAGCGCCGTCGGCGTCTCCCCCGCCGCCGCGGCTTGGCCCTACCCGGTGCACGGCTCGGCGGACGCCGAGGTCACCGCCGCCCCGCATACCTGGACGGCGATCCCCTACTTCGCCTGGGCGAACCGGGGCGTCGGGCCGATGCGGGTGTGGCTGCCGGTGCAGGAGGCCTGAGGCGCGGGCGGGCTGAGCACCCGGCGGCCCGTCGGCCGCGGCCGCACCCCGAGGCTCAGCCCGCGACGGGCTCGAGCCGGTGGCCGGGCGCGCCGGGGCGCGTGACGAGGGTGGTCGCCGCCTCGGGGGCGCGGCCGCCGGCGCGGTAGCGGTCCAGCCACTCGGCGGCGAAGCCGTCGGCGTCGGCCGCGGGGACGAGCGCCCACACGCTGCCGCCCCAGCCCGCGCCGAACGCGCTGGCGGCGGGGGCACCGAGGCCGAGCGCGTCCTGGACGAGCGCGACCGTCTCCGGGACCTGGTTCCCCAGCTGCGTCTCGGCGCGGTGCTGGGACTCGGCGACCGCGGCGGCGAAGGCGCTGAGGTTGCCGTCCTTCAGCGCCTGGTGGGCGCGGGGCACGAGCACCGCGGACTCGTGGAAGAACTGGTCCAGCCGCTCCCGTTCGGGGCCGGCCGTCGCGACGGCGCGCAGCGGTTCCCATCGGGTCTCGTCGGCCGGAAGCGGCGACGCGAGATCCTCGCCGACGAGCGCACGCAGCGCCGCCTGCAGGGACCGATCCTCACGGCCCGAGGCGGCGTTCCAGCGCTCGAGCAGCGCGGTGAGCAGGGCGGGGCCGCGGTTGTAGGC
>DAHVRS010000417.1 GCA_027322375.1 Brachybacterium sp.
GGGCGTGCACAGCATCGACGAAGGCTGCGATCCCGCCGTTGCGCTGGGCGTTGGCGACAGCATGCAGGGCCACCGTGGTCTTACCGGAGGACTCCGGGCCGTAGATCTCGACGATGCGGCCGCGGGGCAGGCCGCCGATGCCGAGCGCGGCGTCCAGCGCCACGGAGCCGGTGGGAATGACCTCGACGGGCGGGCGGGTGTCATCGCCCAGCCGCATGATCGAGCCCTTGCCGAACTGGCGGTCGATCTGGGCGAGCGCGTTGTCGAGCGAGGAGCCGCGATCCTTCGAGGCGGACTTGCTGGAGGACTTCGGTGCAGCCATGGGGTGTTCCTTCCTGAGTGCCGGGAGAGCCGACGTGGTGACCATTGCGGCCACACTAAGCGCCGACCCCGACATCCGGTCGCCGCCCCCTATGCCCTGTGGATGCAGGGGCCCTGGGGAGGGAGGTCGGTGCGTCGAGAGGGTGCCGGAGCAGACCGTCGGAGCACACACTACCGAACAAGCGTTCGAACGTGCGAGTTCTCGCGGCGTGTCGCGGGAACGGGTTTGCGGGGCGAGTCAGCGGCGTCGCTGCTCGGGCGGGATCTCCCAGCGCTGGGACTCAGGGACGTCCATCGCCTCGCACAGCGCGGTCCACACCGAACGCACGGCGACCCCGTGCTCGAGGCCCTCGGCGGCTGTCATGCCACCGATCTCCTCGAGCACGAGGTCGTGAACGTAGGTGCGGGCCAGCGACGGGCCGAACACGTGATCGGCCAGCTCCGCGAACTCGCTGCGGCGCACCTCAGTGGGCGCCGACCAGGGGCGCCGCGCCATCGGCGAGGCCCTCGGGGACGGTGTCCGGGATGGTGACGCGCTCGGCGATCGCGATGCGATCAGAGACCTCGCGCAGCACGAACGACAGCGGGAGACCCAGGGCGTCGGTCACGGAGACCAGCAGCTCGCTGGAGGCCTCCTTCTGTCCGCGCTCGATCTCGCTGAGGTAGCCCAGGGACACTCGTGCATCGGAGGACACCTGCCGCAGCGTGCGGCCCTGCGAGCGTCGCGCATCGCGCAGAACGTCGCCCAGCTCCTGGCGGAACAGGATCATGGCCCTGCCTCCTTTCCTCTGACTCGAACTCCACTCGTGGTGCATCTCGGGGATGCGGTGCGTCGATGTCATCACGATCAGGTCAACGCCCTCCTCCACGGAAGTGTTCCCCAGAGTGTAGTGCGCCACGCTCGGGAGGACCCTGGGTGGTGTGCATGGCGGACGACGGGGAGGGAGAGCGAGGCCCGGCGAGGCGGAACCGGGCCTTGATCAGGCCTCGAGCTGCTCCCCGAGGAAATCCAGCGCCGCCCGGACGGTGAGGGCGCGGATCGTTTCCCTGCCGCCGCTGAGATGGAGCTCACGGGTCAGTGCGGTGCCGTCGCGCCGGGCGATGCCCAGATGCACGGTCCCCTCGGGCACGCCGGTGGCGTCCGGTCCCGGCCCGGCCACGCCCGTCGTGGAGACGGCGAGGTCCGCGTCGTAGAGCTGCTGGGCGCCGCGGGCCATCGCCTCGGCGACAGAGGCGGTGACAGCACCCGTCCGGGCGAGCTCCTCCGCGTCCACGCCGAGCACTCGGGTCTTCGCGGAGTAGGAGTAGCAGGCGGCGCCGCCCGCGATCACGGCGCTCGCGCCGGGCACATCCACGAGACGCGCCACGAGAGCTCCTGCCGTGAGGGACTCCCCGGTCGCGAGCATCCAGCCGCGCGCGGAGGCCGCGGCGATGAGGGTGGCCGGGTCGGCCGCTCCCCCGTCGGCCGGATGGACGGTGGCCGGGTCGGCCGCTCCCCCAACAGCCGAACCTTCCGAGAGACGGTCGCTCACCGGGCGCCACCGGCGAGCGCCTCACGGCGCAGGCGCAGGCCGTCCTTGAGGTTCACCAGGCCCGACCACACAGTGAGCACGACGGCCAGCAGCATGAGACCCCAGCCGATCCAATAGGCCGGCGCCCACCAGATCTCGAAGGGGATCAGGCAGAAGGTGATCGCGATGGACTGCACCATGGTCTTCGCCTTGCCGGCCATGTTCGCAGGCAGCGCGCCGTACTTCAGGATCGTGAAGCGCATGAGCGTGATGCCGAACTCGCGCACCAGGATCAGCACCGTCATCCACCAGGGGATGTACTCCCAGATCGAGAGCATGATCAGCGCGGCGCCGGTCATGGCCTTGTCCGCGATGGGGTCCATGATCTTGCCGAAGTCGGTGATGAGGTTCCGGCTGCGGGCCAGGTGCCCGTCGGCGAGGTCCGTGAGCATCGCGAGCACGAACACGAGCGCGACCAGCAGGCGCCCGCCGATCGAGTCCGGGTAGAGGACGGCGAGGACCACCAGCACCGGCACCATGGCGCAGCGCACCATCGTGAGGATGTTGGCGATGTTCCACAGCGGGACCTCGGGCGCAGGCGCGGGGGTGGTGGTCATCGATTCTCCTGGGATGCGGCGGGGCGGTGGGGCGAGGCGTGCGGGAAGGGCAGGGACGGGGCGGACGGGACGCTCAGCGGCCGGTGAGGGACCAGGCGTCCTCGCTCTCCTCGTCGTTCTCGTCGTAGTAGTCGGTGGCGGGCTCGGTGCCGTCGTCGGCGAGCGGGTCGGCGCCGTAGCGGTCGCCGTTCTTCTCCGCGACCGGCTCCGGCGCGGTGTCCTCGTGATCCACGCCGGCGTCCGCCTCGTAGGGGCCCTCGTCCTCGCCGGGCACGTCCTCGCCGCGGATGCGGGCGATCGCGGTGCCGAGCTCGTCGGGGTGGACCAGCACGTCGCGCGCCTTGGACCCCTCGGAGGGGCCCACGATCTCGCGGGACTCGAGCAGGTCCATCAGGCGCCCCGCCTTCGCGAAGCCGACGCGCAGCTTGCGCTGCAGCATCGAGGTGGAGCCGAACTGGGTGGTGACCACGAGCTCCGCCGCCTGCAGCAGCACCTCGAGATCGTCACCGATGTCGTCGTCGATCTGCTTCTTCTCCGCGACGACGGCGACATCCTCGCGGTAGTTCGGTTTCATCTGGGTCTTCACATGGTCGACGACCTTGTGGATCTCCGACTCGTTGACCCAGGCGCCCTGGACGCGCATCGCCTTCGCCTTGCCCATCGGGTGGAACAGGGCATCGCCCTGGCCGATCAGCTTCTCTGCACCGACGGCGTCGAGGATGACGCGCGAGTCCTGCAGGGAGGAGGTCGCGAAGGCGAGACGGCTGGGCACGTTCGCCTTGATGATGCCGGTGACAACGTCCACCGAGGGGCGCTGCGTGGCGAGGATCAGGTGGATCCCGGCCGCACGGGCGAGCTGGGTGATGCGCTGGATCGAGGCCTCGACGTCGCGCGGGGCGACCATCATGAGGTCCGCGAGCTCGTCGACCACGACCAGGAGGTACGGATACGGGGCGAGACGGCGCTCGCTGCCCGCAGGCACCTGCACCTCCCCGGCGCGCACGGCCTTGTTGAAGTCGTCGATGTGCTTGAACCCGAAGGCGGCGAGGTCGTCGTAGCGGGCGTCCATCTCCTTGACCACCCACTCCAGCGCCTCGGCGGCCTTCTTGGGGTTGGTGATGATCGGCGTGATCAGGTGCGGGATGCCCTCGTAGATGGTGAGCTCGACCCGCTTGGGGTCCACGAGCACCATCCGCACCTCCTCGGGGGTGGCGCGCATGAGGATCGAGGTGATCATCGAGTTCACGAAGCTCGACTTACCCGCGCCGGTCGCACCCGCGACCAGGAGGTGCGGCATCTTGGCGAGGTTCGCGACGACGTACCCGCCCTCGACGTCCTTGCCCACGCCCATCACCATCGGGTGCTCGTTGCGGCGCGCGACCTGGCTGCGCAGCACGTCGCCGAGCGCGACCGTCTCGCGGTCCGCGTTCGGGATCTCGATGCCGATCGCCTTCTTGCCGGGGATCGGCGAGAGGATCCGCACGTCCGAGCTCGCGACGGCGTAAGAGATGTTCTTGTCCAGGGCCGTGACCTTCTCGACCTTGGTGCCCGGGGCGAGCTCGACCTCGTAGCGGGTGACCGTCGGGCCGCGGGAGAAGCCGACGACCTCGGCGTTGACGTTGAACTGCTCGAAGACCTCGCCGAGCGCCTCGACCACGCGGTCGTTCGCCTCGGAGCGGGTCTTCGCGGGCGGCCCCTCGAGCAGGAAGGAGGACTCCGGCAGGGTGTAGACGATGTCGCCGGAGAGCTCGAGCTGCTCGCCCGCTCGGGGCAGGTCGCCCATCGGCGGGGGCACGAGCTCCGCCTTCTCCTCCACGCCGGGCGTGGCGGGGACCTTCTTCGCGGGCAGCGGACGGGTCTTCCCGGCGCTCGCGGCGCGGGCGGGCTCCTCCCCCGCGACGGGGAAGGTCTTCGCGCGATGGTTCTCGTCCTCGACGACGTCGAAGACCTCGGTGGAGTCGGCAGGGGCGCCGCGGCGCGGGCCGGAGCGGCCGGTGCCGGCGCGGCCCTTGCGCTTCTTCGGCGCGGCCTCGTCCTCCTTCACGACGCCCTGCTCGAAAGCTTCGTCGCCCGCGTAGCCGAAGGCCTCGTGGTCGCGCTCGGCGGCCTGCCCCTCCGCCTTCTCCTTGCGGGTGCGACGGCGGGTGCGGCCTGCGGGCTGCGCCTCGGTCGCCTGCTCGTGCACGGCCGGGTCCTGGCGGCGGGGGCGCAGGCCGAAGGCGATGCGCTCCTCGTCCTCCTCCTGGCTGCGGCCCACCATCAGCTCGTACACGCCGTGCAGGCGAGCGGGGATCGACTCCACCGGCGTGGCGGTGAGGACCAGGAGGCCGAAGGCGATCAGCAGGCTGTGCAGCACGACCACGGCGACCGGCGGCAGCAGCGCCTGGAGCGGCGCGGCGGCGAGATAGCCGAGCACGCCGCCGCCGCGGGCGAGCGCGTCGATCCCGTCAGCCGGGGCGGGCAGGCGTGCGGAGACCGAGGCGATCGCGGAGATCGCGGTGAGCAGCACCATGATGCCGATGGCGATGCGGGTGTTCGCGCGCACCTGGTCGGGGCGTCGGAACATGCGCAGCGACCAGCCGGCCGCGAGCAGCGGGATCACCATCGAGGAGATGCCGAAGGTGCCGGCGACCACGGTGTGCACGGCGCCGAGCACCGGACCGGTGGACTGCCACCATTCGACGACGGCGACGAGCGCCGCGATGAGCATCAGGAACAGGGCGTAGCCGTCACGGCGCTGTGCGGGCTCGACCTCCCAGCGCTGGACCCCGATCCCGCGGACCATGCCGCCGACCATCCGTGCGATCGCCAGATAGCCGGCGCGCACTGCGCGCACCGGAAGAGGGAGCGTCGAGGGGTCGTTCGCCGCGGTGCCGCGTGTCCGGGAGGTGCCGGAGGACGAGGACCGCGAGGAGCCTTTCGACGCACGTGCGGGGGAAGACGTACGTGTCGCCATGGCCACGATCGTACCGCCCGGCCCCTGCGATGCCCGGGAGGCGGGGGTCCGAGGCCCCGCCGTCCGGGCTCGGATCACAGGCGCGCGGCGGCGCTCAGGGGGTGCTCAACGGGCGCCGGGAGGGATCAGGACTCGATGACCACCGGGATGATCATCGGGCGGCGGCGCAGGCGCTGGCCCACGTAGCGGCCCACTACGCGCCGCATGACCTGCTGCAGCTGGTAGGTGTCGCGGCGGTCGGTCTGGTCGGCGACCGCCTGCTCGAGGGCCTTGACGATCTCCGGGCGGATCTTCTCGAAGACCTCATCGTCCTCCGCGACGCCGCGGACGTGGATCTCGGGGCCCGCGATGAGGGCGCCGGTCTCGGAGTTCACCACGGCGAACAGGGAGATGAAGCCCTCGTCGCCGAGGATCCGGCGGTCCTTGAGATCCGCCTCGGAGATCTCGCCGACGCTCGAGCCGTCCACGTACACGTAGCCGTTGGGGATCGCGCCGACGACGCGGGCGATGCCGTCCCTCAGGTCCACGACATGGCCGTCGCGGGTGAGGATGATCCGATCGGCCGGCACGCCCGTCGCCTCGGCAAGGCGGCCGTTGGCGATGAGGTGGCGCACCTCGCCGTGGATCGGCATGACGTTCTTCGGGCGGACGATGTTGGAGCAGTACAGCAGCTCGCCGGCGCTCGCGTGCCCGGAGGTGTGGACCTTCGCGGAGCCCTTGTGGACCACCTCGGCGCCGAGGGCCATCAGCCCGTTGATGATGCGGAAGACGGCGTTCTCGTTGCCAGGGATGAGGGAGGAGGCGAGGATCACCACGTCGCCGGGGCCCACGGAGACGCGGTGGTCGCGGTTCGCGATCCGGCCCAGCGCCGCCATCGGCTCGCCCTGGCTGCCGGTGCACATGAGCACCACCTGCTCATCGGGCAGGGAGTCGATGCGCTTGACATCGATGAGGGTGTTGTCGGGGACGTGCAGGTAGCCCATCTCCGCGGCGATCCCCATATTGCGCACCATCGAACGGCCGACGAAGGCGACCTTCCTCCCATGCGCCACGGCGGCATCCAGCACCTGCTGGACGCGGTGGACATGGCTGGAGAACGAGGCGACGACGATCTTCTGCCTCGCACGCGCGAAGATCCCGTCGAGCACCGGGCCGATCTCCTGCTCGCCGACGGTGAAGCCGGGGACCTCGGCGTTGGTGGAGTCGGTCATGAACAGGTCCACGCCTTCCTCGCCGAGGCGGGCGAAGGCGCGCAGGTCCGTGATCCGCCCGTCCAGGGGCAGCTGGTCCATCTTGAAGTCGCCGGTGTGCAGCACGGTGCCGGCCTCGGTGCGCACGTGGACTGCGAGCGCGTCCGGGATCGAGTGGTTCACAGCCACGAACTCGCAGGTGAAGGGGCCGAGCTCCTCGACGCGGCCCTCGCTGACCTCGAGGGTGCGCGGGGTGATGCGGTGCTCGCGCAGCTTCGCGGAGACGAAGGCGAGGGTGAGCGGGCTGCCCACGAGCAGGATGTCCTTGCGGCGGCGCAGCAGGTAGGGCACGGCGCCGATGTGGTCCTCGTGGCCGTGCGTGAGGACGATCGCCTCGATGTCCTCCAGTCGGTCCTCGAGCATGTCGAAATCCGGCAGGATCAGGTCCACGCCGGGCTGGGACTCCTCGGGGAACAGCACGCCGCAGTCGATGATGAGCAGGCGCCCGTCGATCTCGAGGACCGTCATGTTGCGGCCCACGTCGCCGAGGCCGCCCAGCGGGGTCAGCCGCAGCGTGCCCGGGGTGAGCTCGGGCGGCAGCGGCGGACGGTCGGAGAAGACGGCGGAAGCGGACATCGGGACCTCCCGGCGGGGCTCAGAGGAGACCGGCGGCGTCCAGCGCGTCAGCGAGCAGGCGCTGCTGGTCGGCGTCGGCGGGGACATGGGGGCCGCGCATCGCGGCGTGGGGCAGGACGCCCTGCAGGTGCAGCGCCGTCTTCGCGGCGACCGCGCCCGGCATGCGGTTCATGATCGCCTCGACCAGCGGGACCAGGCGCGCGTTCGCGGCGCGGGCGGCGGGCAGGTCGGAGCGGTCCACGGCGTCCACGAGCTCCCGCTCGATGTCGCCGGCGATCTGGCTGACCACGGAGACCATGCCTGAAGCGCCGAGCGTGAGCCAGGGCAGGTTCAGCGCGTCCTCACCGGAGTAGTAGACGAGGTCCGTCTGCGCCATGACGAGGGAGGCCTGCTGGAGGTCGGCCTTCGCGTCCTTCACGGCGATGATCCGCGGATGTTCCGCCAGGCGCAGCAGTGTCGGCAGTTCGAGCGGGATCCCGGCGCGGCCGGGGATGTCGTAGAGCATCACGGGCAGCTCGGTCGAGTCCGCGATCGCCGTGGTGTGCGCGATGACCCCGGCCTG
>DAHVRS010000419.1 GCA_027322375.1 Brachybacterium sp.
GCTCAGGCGGCCGCTGCCGCAGGGTTCGTAGATCTGGCCCGGGCGACCGCGGCCGCCCCGCCGCGTGTGCTCTCCGGTGATCCGCGCGACGCGCCGCAGCAGCTGCCGGGCGTCGCCGTCATGCGCCGTGGCTGATAGGTGATTCGGAGCCGCGAGCGGGGAGCGGCCGGTCCGGGCGACGTGGCGGTGACGCTCGTGGAGACGCTGCTGGCCTGGGCTGTCACGCGCTGCGTCGGTCGCGCGCTGGCGCCCTGGAACGACGAGGCGCGCTACCTGCGTCGCGGTCTTCTGGGAGAGTGCACTGCATGAGCACCCCCACCTCCGCCGTCGAGCGGCCCGAGCCTCCCTTCCTCGCCGCCGAGCGGGAGGGCCTCGACACCTGGCTCGAGTTCCGTCGTGCGACCCGCAGCGGGGCGACAGGGGATCGGCCGGCGCCTCGTCGAGGCGCCTTGGCGCCCTTCGCCGAGGTCCACGACCACGAGCCGGGCCTCCGTTCCTTCGTGCGCCTGCGCTGACCATCGGACCGTCGGGCCGACGGGGCGGGCGGCGGGCGTTCTTCGGGGGATCGCCGCTGGTCGGAGTGACCTCAGGGCTCCGTCGCGCCCCTGGCCGCCCCGAGTGGCCCGGCGAGGAGCCGTCGTGACAGGATCACGGCATGCTGAGCGCGATCCTGGCCGTCGGATGCTGGTGGTGGTACCGCCATATGTGGGAGAGAGAGCCGCGACGGCTCCGCCCCGCGGTGCTCGCGCTGCTGGCTGGCTGGTTCGCCCTCTCCATCGCCGTCGAGGTGATCACCTACGTGGTGCCCCCCGCCGGATTCCTGGTGCTCGTGGTCCTCGCGCTGCTGCCACTGTCCGTGTTCGTGCTGGCCGGGATGCTGGTTCGCAACGGCCTGCTGATGGTGCGCCGCGAGGGTCGCTCCCTCGGCAACTCCCTCTCACTGCTGTCCGGGATCGCGCTGTTCGTGCTGCCGCCGGCCTCCGTGCTGCTGGTGCTCATGGTGGAGCCCGTGGCCTGGGCGGCGGCGGTGCTGATCCTGTGGGGCTCGGCGCAGCTCGGCGTGCAGTTCGCGGTCTTCCGCACCTTCACCGCGCTCTACGAACGGCGACCCCCGCGTCCCGATCCGGATGCGGTGGTGGTGCTGGGCTCGGGCCTGATCCGCGGGAAGGTGCCGCCGCTGCTGCGCAGCCGGCTGGACCGCGGGCGTGAGATGGCGGAGACGATCGCCGCGAGTGAGAAGCCCGTGCTCATCACCAGCGGCGGCCAGGGCCCCGACGAACCGCGGTCCGAGGGTGAGGCGATGCGGGAGTACCTGGTGGAGGAGTCCGGTTACACGGCCGGGGAAGTGGTCGCCGAGACCCGCTCGCGCAGCACCGAGCAGAACCTGCGCTTCAGCCGCGCCCTGGCCGACGAGCGCTCGGAGTCGCGGGGCCGCCAGCTGCTCGTCGTCACCAACGGCTATCACGTCCCCCGCGCCGCGCTGATCTCGCGCGGGATCGGTGTGGACGCGGACGTGGTCGGTGCGGCGACCGCCCGCTACTTCGTGCCCAGCGCCTACATCCGGGAGTTCATCGGGGTGCTGCGCATGCACGTCGTGCTGAACGCCGTGCTCTCGGCGATGGGCGTGAGTCTCGCCGTCTTCGCTGCCTGGATGATCGCGTAGGCGCCCGGGGAGGTCAGGCGCTGGTGCCGGTGACGGTGCGGACCGCGTCGTCGATGAGGCGTGCGGCGGCGCGGGCGGTGCGGCCGTCCACGTCGAGGCTCGGGTTCAGCTCCACCACGTCCAGCAGCGCGAGCTTCCCGGAGCCGGCCGCGGCCCGGACCGCCGCGGCGACCAGCGGTAGCGGCACACCGTAGGCGGCAGGGGCGGAGACGCCCGGTGCGACCGCGGCCGGGAGCACGTCGAGGTCGATCGTCAGATACAGGACGTCGAGCTGCGCGGCGAACTCCTCGACGAAGTGCGCGATCCCCTCGGCCCCGGCGGTGAGGCACTCCTCGTCCGTCCACCAGGTCACGCTCAGCTCGCGGGCCGTCGTGAACAGCGTCGCGGTGTTCGACGGCTCGGCGATCCCGAGCACGGCGTAGCGGAGGTCCCGGCCGGCGCTCCGCTCCGCCGCGGCCATCTGTGCGAAGGGCGTGCCGGAGGTGGGTCGCGGCTCGCTGCGCAGGTCGAAGTGCGCATCGAGGTTCAGCACGCCCCAGCGCTGCCCGGCGCGGGGGCCGGTGCCGGACCCGGTGAGCCCGAGGTAGGAGGACCAGGCGGTCTCGTGCCCGCCGCCGAGCACGACCGTGAGCCGCGACCCGGCCCGGTCCAGTGCCTGCGTGGTGAGCGCCGCCGCGGCAGCCTGCCCGCCCTCGAGATCCTCTCCGTCCGTCACCGCATCGCCCAGGTCGTGCAGCTCCACCTCGCCGCGCGCGAGCGGACCGTGCAGGGCGAGCGGGGCGAGGGCGCGGCGCAGCGCGCCCGGCCCGTCGGCCGCACCGACGCGACCGCGGTTGCGTCGCACGCCCTCATCGGAGCGGAAGCCGAGCAGCGCGATGTGGTTCGCGGCCGGATCGGGCGCGTCAGCAGTCATCGTGCTGGAGGGAGGGTCCGAGCTCGCGAGAACCCGCTGGACGACCTCATGCCAGCGGGCGTGCGCGGGGCCGTCGCCGTCGTGCCGACCGGTCCAAGGGGTCCCACCTGTGGGGGAGCTCGTCATCGGGGTCTCCTCATCGCCTCGTACGCGGTAGGTTCACCCCATCATGGCACCGTGCGCGTGCCGTTGAGCGGGTCGGTGCGCACGGGCGTCCGGTGCCCCGGACGCCCGCCCACACAGCGCGATGTGAAGCAATTTCGCAGGTCAAGAGTCCGCACTGTGGCCGGTGGCGAGCTGCCGGCGCCCGACGACGAGGAGCCACGATGGCATCCGACCAGACGCAGAACGAGGCCCAGGAGCGACGGCGCCTCGGTGAGCACGGCCACGCGCTCGAGGACGCCCTCGTCGAGGAGTTCGAGAACACCGTCACCGAGGGCGCGAACCGGCTGAACCGCACCCGGCGCGCCCTTGTGATCACGGGACTGTTCGGCGGTATCGACGTGGGCCTCGGCCTGCTCGCGATGCTCGCGGTGCTGGACGCGACCGGCTCGAAGCTCCTGGGCGGGCTCGCCTTCGGCATCGGACTGTACGCACTGCGTCTGGCGCACTCCGAGCTGTTCACCGAGGACTTCCTGCTCCCGATCAACGCGATCGCCGCCGGTCACGGCACCTGGCTGCAGCTGCTGCGGCTGTGGAGCGTCACGCTCGTGATGAACCTTGTGGGCGGCTGGGTGTTCGCCTGGATGGTCGTCGCCGCATTCCCCCGCTTCGAGGACCTGCTGCTCGAGGCGACCACGGACTACATGGGCAAGGGTCTGACCCTCGAGACCGCCGCGCTCGCCGTGCTTGCCGGGTTCACGATCACGCTGGTCACCCGCATGAGCCAAGGATCCAGCGAGGGCATCGCGACCCTCGCGAACTCCCTCATCTCCGGACTGCTGGTGGTGGGGCTCGGAATGCTCCACGGCGCGATGAGCTCCACGATCATCTTCGCTGCGATGCACGCCGGAGCCGAGACGACCTACCTCCAGTGGCTGGTGTGGTTCTCGTGGGTGATCCCGCTGAACATGCTCGGCGGGCTGCTCATCCTGACCCTCCCGCGCCTCGTGCGCACCTGGGAGCTGCTCACCGCCGAGCGTGCGGAGCAGCGTCGATGAGTCGGCAATGGCATCCTTGGGAGTCATGACCACCCCGAAGGTGCCGGCGGCCGACGCGACGCTGCGTCTGCTCACCTATCTCGCCTCCCGGCGCTCCCCGGTGCCGGCCGCGCGGATCGCGCAGGAGCTGGATCTGCCGCGCTCGCGCACCTATGACCTGCTCGCGACCCTCGTCGAGCACGGGTATGTGCTCCACCTTGATCACGAGCGGTTGTACGGGCTGGGCCCATCGGCCCATGAGCTCTCCGGCGCGTACGTGCGCCAGGAGCCGCTGGCCCGGATCGGCCGGCGCGTCATCGAGTCGATGGTCGACGCGGTGGGGGAGAGCGGCCACCTCGCCGTCCTCCACGGCCGCGACGTGCTCTACGTCGTCGAGGAGCGCGCGCGGAACCGGCCCAGCCTCGTCACCGACGTGGGCGTGCGGATCCCCGCGCATCTCACCGCGAGCGGCCGCGCGATCCTCGCCGACCTCCCTGCCGCGCAGCTTCGCGCCCTCTACCGCTCCGCCGCCGACTTCTCCTCCCGCACCGACGCTCCCGGCCCGTGCACCCCGAAGGAGCTGCGCGACCTGCTCGCCACCGTGCGCGAGAACGGCCTCGCGAGCGAATCCGGGCAGGTCAGCGATGAGATGGGATCGGTCGCGGCGGTCGTGCGCGATCACGCCAGCTGGCCCGCCGCAGCCGTCGCGCTCACCTTCGTCGAGGCCCGCGTCGGCCCTCAGGAGCGCGAGCGCTTCGCGAACGCCGTGCGCCGCGGCGCCGAGGAGATCACCCGCCGCCTCGGCGGGCGGGTGCCCTGAGGCGCGACCCCGCCCCCGCGCGCGCCGCTGCAGGCACGGCGCACTCCGACAGCTCCCGCGCGCACTGCGAGGCGTCGAGGAACTCGTCGCCGCCCTGGGCCTGCACCGCTCGCCCGACGCTCGCCCCGAGACCCGCCCGGCGCACAGCCACCCGCGCCTGTCCGGGATCCCGGACATCACTGCGATCCGGGCCCTCGACCGGGCCCCGGGCCGGTGGTGTCCTGTGGAGAACCCCGAGAGTCCTCTCGACGAAGGAGCCAACGATGTCCCTCCCCGGAGCCCGCCCCGTCCGCGCCGCCCGCGGCACCGACCTCACCGCGAAGTCCTGGCAGACCGAGGCGCCGCTGCGCATGCTCATGAACAACCTCGACCCCGAGGTGGCCGAGCGCCCCGATGCCCTCGTCGTCTACGGCGGCACCGGCCGTGCCGCCCGCTCCTGGGAGGCGTTCGACGCGATCGTCGACACCCTCAAGGACCTCGAGGACGACGAGACCCTGCTCGTCCAGTCCGGCAAGCCCGTCGGCGTGCTGCGCACCCACGAATGGGCGCCGCGCGTGCTGCTGGCGAACTCGAACCTCGTCGGCGACTGGGCCACCTGGCCCGAGTTCCGCAAGCTCGAGGCCGAGGGCCTGATGATGTACGGCCAGATGACGGCCGGCTCCTGGATCTACATCGCCACCCAGGGCATCCTCCAGGGCACCTTCGAGACCTTCGCCGCCGTCGCCAAGAAGCGCTTCGGCGGCACCCTCGCCGGCACCATCACCCTCACCGGCGGCTGCGGTGGCATGGGCGGCGCGCAGCCGCTCGCCGTCACCCTCAACGACGGCGTCTGCCTCATCGTGGACGTGGACCGCGCCCGGCTCGAGCGCCGCGTCGCCAAGCGCTACTGCCACGAGATCGCCGACGACCTCGAGGACGCGATCCGCCGGGCCAACGCCGCCAAGGCCGAGGAGCGCGGGCTGTCGATCGGCATCGTCGGCAACGCGGCGGACGTCTTCCCCGCCCTGCTCGAGCGGCACAAGGCCGGTGACCTGCACATCGACGTGGTCACCGACC
>DAHVRS010000462.1 GCA_027322375.1 Brachybacterium sp.
GCGCGGGGAGGTGGGCGGGGTGAAGACCTCCGTGTCGATGCCCTGGTAGTGCACCACCGTGCGCTCCTCCGGCGCCCCCGCCGCGAGGGCGACGCGGCGCAGATCTTCGCTCACGGCGAGCACCAGCGCGGAACGCTCGAAGGCGAGACGGGCCTGGGCACGGTGCACGCGCTGCAGCCCGCGGGGCCGAGCCAGCGCGGCGGTGAACATGTCGGTGCCGTGCACCGTCGTCACCAGCGGCACGTCCAGAGCCCGCGCTGCGGCGGCGGCGCCGGAGGTCCACACCCCGTGATGCTGATGGACCAGATCGGGCTGCGCCCGCCGCACCGCTGCCGCCTGGAGCGGCAGCGCCGCCGGGGCGAGACGGGAGCGCATCGCATAGGAGGCGGGGATCCGCAGGGCGGGGGAGACGGGTACCCGCGTCGACCCCTCCTCGATGCGTGCGGCGAGCGGATGGACGGCGAAGGAGTAGTCCTCCCCACGGCGCAGCAGCTCCTCGGCGTGCTCGGTGACGAAGTAGGTCGGAGGCATCGACAGCAGAGGAGTGGTGAGCGCGATGCGGAGGGGCTGTGAGGACATGCGAGGGCTCCGTGGAGGGACGGGTGAGGTGCGGCGCACGCCACCGATCCGCCGAGGTGAGGCGGGTCGCGGGTACTACTATGGCAGGCGCATCGTGACCGGCGGAAAGGGACCCTTCTCCATGGCCGCACCGCGCTGGGCCGCCGAGCGCTTCTCGCGCCTCGTGACGCGATACCCGACCCTGCGGCACATCCTGGTGCTCGTCTCCGGCACCGCCCTCGCGCAGCTCGTCGCCCTCGGCGCCTCCCTCATCACCGCGCGGCTGTTCACCCCTGAGGTGTTCGGCCAGTTCGCGATCTACGGCTCCCTCACCGCGATCCTCATCACCGTCGCCTCGCTGCGCTTGGACATGACGATCATGCTCCCGGAGGACGACGACTCCGCCCGCCGCATCGCGAAGGTCGCGACCCTCTCGAACCTCGCCGTCGCCGCCGGCGCCTCACTGCTCGCCTTCCTGCTGCACGGCGTGGTCGTGGACATCTACGGCAGCGAGGAGCTCGCCTCCTGGCTGCCGCTCGCGGGATTGACGATCTTCTTCGTCGCCCAGGTCAACGTCCTGCAGTACTGGTTCAACCGCCGCTCGGACTATCGCACCATCTCGCTGAACCGCGTCCACCAGACCGTCGGCTCCGCGGGCGGGCAGGTGGCCTTCGGCGTGCTCGGCCTGCGCTCCCTGCCGGGCCTCATCGCGGGCACCCTGCTGGGGCAGGCCTTCGCCTTCGTGAACCTGCGCCGCAAGTCCCGCGACCTGCTCGACCCCGTCGCCGAGGACACCCCCAGCGGGCTCGAGCTCGTCTCCCGCTACCGCAAGATGCCTCTGCTGAACCTGCCCACCGCCCTCGTGGACGGGATCCGGCTGAACGGCATCCCGCTGCTGATCGGGATCGTCGCCCTCGGCGCGGTCGGGCAGTTCAACATGGCCTGGCGGATCCTCCAGGCACCCATCGGCCTCATCAACAGCGCGATCGCGCAGGTCTTCTACCAGAAGCTCGCCCGCGTCGAGCCCGGGAACATGCTCCGCCTGGTGCGGGGGACGATGATCCGCTCCCTGCTCATCGCGATCGTGCCCTTCGGCCTCATCTACCTCACCGCCCCGTGGCTGTTCCTGCTGCTGCTGGGCCCGCAGTGGGACATGGCCGGGGACATCGCCCGCGCGCTCACGCCCTGGCTCGCGATGCAGCTGGTGACCTCCCCGATCTCGACGGTCTTCGTGGTCACCGAGCGGCAGGGGAGGATGCTGGTGTTCTCCGCGTTCTTCGCTGCTGTTCCCCTGGGATTGCTATATTTCGCGCCCTGGGAGCTGATGACCACCCTCACGGTGCTCGGCGCCGCGATGGCGGCGATGCTCGTGGTGATGATGGGGATGGCGCTGCAGGTCTCGCGCGAGTTCGACCGCCACCCGCCCCGCACGACGCCCCCGCCCGATGAGGCGGCACGGAGAACGGACGACGCATGACGCAGATCCTGCTGCTCGCCCCCGCGGTGGCCCCCGCAGAGGGCACCTTCGCTCTGGCCGATGCCCTGCGGCGTCGCGGTCACAGCGTCGACCTGCTCGCCGCGCACCGTGCAGGCGCCTCCGCAGACGCCCTGGTCTTGCAGGACGGGGCCGTACCGCTGGCCCTTCCATCGGCCCCGCGCTCCCTGCCGCGCCTCCATGACGCGCAGCTGCGCCGTCGTGTGCGCGCCGCGCTCGCTGCAGCCCGCCTGCCCCGGCCCGACGTGGTCGTGGTGAGCGCCCTGGACGAGTCGCTCATCGCCGCCCGTCATCTCGCCGTCCTGCACGACCTCCCCCTCGTCCTCGCCCTGGACCGGGCACCCGGCGAGCCCGGTCCGGGCCGCGCCGAGGAGCAGCTGGCCCAGTCCGTGCACACGGCCGACGTGGTCTCCGCGGCGGACCCCGCGCACGCCACCGCGCTTCGCACCCGCTTCGTGCTCCCCTCCGTCGAGGTCCACGCCGTGGCAGGGCAGAGCATCTGCGGCGACGCGGGTGCTGGGGCGATCGAAGACGCCCGCGCGGCGGCGCTCGAGCCTCTTCTCGTGCAGGCTCAGGAGCGAGCGAAGGCGAGCCGGATCGTCTTCCATGCCCCGTACCCGCTGGATCCCGCGCCGAAGAGCGCCTCCCGCCAGCGTCCCAACCAGATGCTCGCCGCGTTCACGGGCCTCGGCCACCGGGTCCACCGCCTCACGGGCCTGCCCTTCCAGCGCTCCCTCGCGCTCGCCGATCTGCGCCGCCGCATCGCCGCCGGGCAGGAGATCGAGTTCCTCTACTCCGAGAACTCCACCCAGCCGAACCTGCTCGCGACCAGCCTGCGCGCCGGGATCGCCCCGTGGCTCGAGGCGCGTATCCTCGCGCTCTGCGCCCGCGCCGGAATCCCCGTCGGCCAGTTCTACCGGGACGTGTACTGGCGCTTCGAGGAGTCGCAGGCCTCGGTGCCGCTGCCGCGACGCCTGCTCATGCAGGCCGCCTATCGGGCGGATCTCGCGGTGCTGCGCCTGTCCACCGCGCACATGTTCCTGCCCTCCCTGCCGATGGCGCCGATCGTCCCCTTCCCCGAGGACCGCGTCTCCGCGCTGCCGCCCGGCGCCCCGGTCCACGACTCACCCTCCCCGGGCGGTCTCTCCCTGCTGTACGTGGGCGGGATCGGCCCCGGCTACGCCCTCGACGAGGGACTGCGCGCCCTGCAGGAGGTGCCGGAGGCGACGCTCACCATGGTGGTGCGCGAGGCGGAGTGGGAGACGCACCGCGAGCGCTACGCTCCGCTGCTGAGCGACCGGGTGCGGATCGTCCACGCCGGCTCCGATGAGCTCCAGGAGCTGTACGACGCCGCCTCCGCCTGCCTGCTCCTGGTCGCGCCCGACGGCTACCGCCGCTTCGCGGTGCCGCTGAAGCTCTTCGAGTACCTCGGCTACGGCAAGCCCGTCCTCGCCTCCCGCGGCACCCTCGCCGGGGACATGGTCGACGAGATGGGTGCCGGTTTCACCGTCGAGAACGATCACCGCGAGATCACTGCGCTCCTGCGCCGGCTCGCCGCTGACCCTGCGCTGCTCGACGGCGCCGCGCAGCGCGCCCGCGAGGCGGGTCGGAAGAACACCTGGCGCGAGCGCGCCCGGACGGTCTCCACCGTGCTCACCGGGTCTGCGCTCACCGGCACTGCTGTCACGGGTTCCGCGGTCACCGGGCGACAGGACGCATGAACCCCTCCTTCCTCCTGCACTGGCTGCCGTTGCTGCCCGCCGCGGCGTTGATGCTCGCCGCCCTCGTCGTGCCCGGCACCGTCTTCCTGCTGCTGGTCCGTGCTCGCTCTACCGCCGCGCTCGCCGGCGGCCCGCTGCTCACTGCCGCTCTGCTGGGTGGCGGCGGGTTCGTGCTCGGCTCCCTCGGGATCGCCTACGGCTGGCCGGGCTTCCTGCTCCTGGTCGCCGCACTATGGCTGCTGGGCCTGCTGCTGCGCCTCGCGATGGTGCGCGCCGGCTCCGAGCCTGCGCCTTCCCGGGGTGATCTCCGCACGCGGCTCGCAGCACTGCGAGACCGGCGCACCCTGCTGCTGCTCGGCGCGGGCCTCGTGACGCTCGCCGTGCTGTGGCTTCCGCTCGGGCTCCTCGTCGACCCGCAGATGCCGAGCCCCAAGGTCGACCCGATGTACCACTACAACGTGCTGAACGCTGTGGGGGAGACCGGGAACATCTCGCTGAACTCGGCAGTGGACTTCAACTACGGCCTGCGCGTCGGCCACGTCATGTACCCGACGGTCTGGCACGCGCTCGCCGCGCTCGGAGTGCCGCTGGCGGGCATCATCCCGGCCGCGAACGCCTTCGCCTATCTCGTCACGCCCGCCGTGTTCGTGGGCGGGATCGCGCTGTTCGCCCGCGTCGTGTTCCGGCGCGGGACGGTCGCGACCGTGGCGGCGGTCCTCGCCGCCGGAGCCCTGCCCGCCTTCCCCACGGGGATGCTCCTGGTGCGTGCCTTCTGGCCGAACGCCCTGGCCACGGCCCTGCTGCCAGGGTTGCTGGTGATGATGATCCTGTTCCTGCGCCGTGTGCGCTGGAGCCGTCTGCGCCGGCGACCCCGCCTCATGGCGCTGGATGCGCTGGTGATGATCGCCGCCGGGCTGGGGCTCGGCGCGACTCACCCCTCCGTGCTCGCCAGCGCCCTGGTCATGTCGTTGCCGCTGCTGCTCGCGGCGGCGCTGAAGGCAGAGGGGATCGTGCGTCGCACCCTCCCGCCGCGCACCCACCGGCTCTTCGTCGCCGTGCTCGTGGCGGTGCCGGTGGTGCTGATCGTGCTCGCGCTGATCCCGCGCCGGGTGCGCTCCTATGTGCTCCGCTCCGGGGAGCAGGCCTGGGATGCGCTCCTGCTCAAGGGCGTGAGTCTGCTCGTGAACTGGCCCACCGACGTCTCCCATCTCGCCGGGATCGTCGTCGCGCTGGTCTACCTGCCGCTGCTGCTGGGCGGGCTGGTGGTGCTCGCCCGCACCCGGGGCAGGCGCTGGATCCCCGCCGCCTGGCTGCTCGGTGCCGCACTCGTGGCCGGCTCCTACGTGCCGCTGCCGGTGCTCTCTGGCGTCAGCGGTCTCTGGTACGGGGACACCTACCGGCTCTTCGCCGTGCAGGCCGTGCTGCTCCCGCTCGCGGTCGCCGCGCTCGTCGAGCATGCACGAGAGGCTCGGACCCGGCGCACCGCCGTGGCGGAGAGTGCTGGCGCGACAGAGAAGACGGGAACCCGCCCGCGGTGGCGACGCCTGGAGCTCCCCGCGGTCGCGGCACTGCTGGTGTGCGCGCTGCTGGGCAGCACCTACATCACCGCCGGTGCGGCCCGGCAGGTCGGGGTCGGTGCCCCGGAGCAGCGCCCGCTCGCCGATGAGGCGGAGCTGGAGCTGCTCGAGCGGATCGGGGAGGAGCTGCCTGAGGGCTCGGTCGTCATCGGCGATCCCGCCTCCGGGGTCGCCTATCTCCCGCTGGAGTCCGAGGTCGAGTCCGTGTTCACCCAGGTGAACCTCCGCGACGTGGACGGTGACGGGATCTTCCTCGCCGAGAACTTCGACGAGATCCATGAGGACCCGCGAGTGTGCCAGCTGCTGGAGCACTACGGGATCGGGTACTTCTACGAGGACGCGGACCTCTCCTACAACTACACCGAGCGCTCCGAGGCGACGCCGGGCTTCTATGCGGTCGACACCTCCGAGGGCTTCACCCTCGTGGACGAGGCGGATACGGCGAAGCTCTGGCGCATCGATGCCTGCGGCGAGATCGACCCGCCGGAGGAGTGGTGGCAGCGGTCCTTCCGCGGCGAGGCGATCGTGCAGAACCTCGACGAGGGCGCCGGGGACCCGTCCCGCTCGCCGGAGTGAGCGTGCTGCGCTCTGCTCAGGCGCCGAGCAGCGCGAGATAGCCGGCGCGGATCCGTGCCGGGTCCCGCTCGGCGAGCACCAGGTCCCGTCGGCGTTGCGCTTCCTGCTCGCGCCGGGCCGGGTCTGCGAGGGCGAGCACCGCCTGAACGGCCTCCTCGACGTCCTCGACCACCCAGTCCGCAGGGAAGATCCGCGACGCACCGCCCCAGGGAGCCATCTCCGGCCAGTTGCGCACGACCGGCACGCACCCGGCCGCGGCCGCCTCGGCGACGGATTCGTGGGTGCCCTCCGCCCGGGAGGAGGAGAGCAGGAAACCTGCCCCTGCCAGCAGCGCCGGCACATCGGTGCGGAAGCCGAGCTCCTCTACCCCGTCACCGAGCGCAGCGAGCCGCTCCCGCAGGGCACGGGCACGTTCCGCCTCCGGACCGTCCGCGGCGGGGCCGTGGCCCACGAGCGCCAGAGTGAATCGCGGGTCGACTTCGCGCAAGCGCTCGATCACCGCGAGCGAGAACTCGACGTCCTTGATCGGCGGCGCCCAACCGATCTGCAGCAGCCGGAACGGATCACGCACGGTGCTCGCCTCACCCGCCTCCACGAAGGGTTGCAGGTCGTGGACGTTCTGCAGATCGCGCAGAGCACGGGCCTGGGCGAGGCGCGGGGAGACGGAGGTGAGCATCTCCCGCACCGTCGGGGCGACGAAGACGATCTCGTCGAGCGCGGCGCAGCGGGCGAGCAGCGGGTAGGGGGTGAGGATCTCATAGCGATGGATCCGCGCGACGACGCGCACGTCGAAGGGGGCGAGGTCCAGGAATGTCAGCCAGGCGAAGGTGTGGCTTCCCCACTCCACGAACACCGTGTCCGCCCAGCGCAGGTCCTCCTCGAGCGCGGCGGGCACCGGCAGCAGCCGTCGCGCGCGCCGCCACTGCTCCCGCCCCCGCAGGGCGAGCGCATGGCTGGGCCGCTCGGCGAGCGGCAGGGTCGAGAGGTCCACGACGCGCAGCCCCACGTCGGTGTGCTCGCGCAGGTCCGCGACCACCCGGTCGATGAACGTCCACGAGGAGGCGCACAGCACGAGCACCCGGCGCGGTCGCTTCGGACTCGTCGGCGGCAGGGTCGGAGCCGGGGGACGCGGCGCGTCCTCGTCGAAGAGCGCCGCCCGTGCCACGGCGGAGGCGCGCAGCGGCGCGAGGAACTCTTCGGGACGGAGCATGAGCGGGGAGCCATCCGGCCCGTAGTGCACCGACTGGTGGAAGGCGAGGCGCAGCGCGGCATCGAGGTGCCGCGCGGCGGCGCTCTCCCGGCCGCGCTCCCGGGCGGCGTCGGCCGCAGTGAGCTGGGCGGAGACCGCGGCGAGGAGCTCTCCGAGCGCGGGTGCCCGACCCTGCCCGAGCTGGTGCAGGAGCACAGCGTGCTCGGCCCGGAGCTGTCCGCTCTGCCCGCCGAGTCCGCGCAGTGCGGCGCGCCCGGCACGGCCAGGGGCGGTGTCGGTGCCGAGGAGACGCAGGGCGCGGTGGCGGACCGCGTCGACGAGCTGATCGGGGCGGGGCAGTGCAGGCAGCGGGATCACCTCGAGCGAGCGCGGGAACGGGTCAGCGGGAGAGGAGATCGCGCAGGATGCCGCGTGCGACCTCCGCATCGGTCTCGAAGCTCAGCGGCACCGAGGCGACATCCGCGTTCTGCTTCCAGCGGCGCAGCTGCGCGGGGGTGATGTCGCGCAGCGAGGCGATGCACTGCTCGAGCGCGAAGCCCTCCGCGATCGGGCCCAGGTCGTGCTCGCGCACCACCGGAGCCATCTCCTCGCTCGGGCCCACGGCCACCCCGATCCGGCCCTGCACGAAGTCGAAGAGCTTGTTGGGCAGGGTGAGGCGGGCGTTGGTGTTGAACGGCTCGATCCAGAACACCCCGAGGTCGTACTGGTTCAGCACGCGCGGCAGCTCCGCCGGCGGCACGGGGTCATGGAAGCGGACCCGCTCCGAGCCCGCCGCGCGCTCCCGCAGGGTGCGCATGTAGGCGCCGCCGTCGTTCGCAGGGACGAGATAGAGGTCGAGGGTGAAGCGCTCGGGCAGCGCCGCGACCGCGTCGATCATGAGCTCCAGGTTCCGTCCGAGCACCGCGGAGCCGGAGTGGACCAGCCGCACCCGGTCCTCGAGCACCTCGGAGGGAGCGAGCTCCTGGCGGCGCGAGGAGTTGCGCATGAGCTGGGTGGGGACGCCGTAGCGCTCCTCGTACAGCTGCGCGATGCGCCCGCCCACGGCGGTGACCGCCGCGCAGCGCGGCAGGTACTCGCGGCACAGGTGGTCCATGA